>CAYJIA010000042.1:0-18671 GCA_964370115.1 uncultured Eubacteriales bacterium | reverse complement strand
TACGTCTATCTTGTGGTGACACACTAAGTTCAATAAAGCCTCTTTTCTCAAGGCGCGCTATAGTGCCTTGCATTGTAGCCTGTGAAACTTCAAAAGTTTTTTCTAAATCTTTGAGTGTTGTGGTTTCATTTTCTTTTGATGATAAATAACCTAAAACTGCGCATTGCCCAAAAGTCAGTCCATAAGGTTTTAGGTCATTATTTGCTTTGCTTTCTATAGCATCTTTAATTATTTTGAATAAATGAAATATATTTTTGTCCATTACATTTACCTCCTGTGATAAGTATAATAACATATTAAAAGCACGCTGTCAATAGTTAGCTTTTGAATTTTGAAAAAATGCATAAAAAAATAACTAATGCTTTTCCATATACTCAGCTGATGCAGTAGGATTTTGTATTTTCTCTTTTACTACTTTACCCAAAATATATGATTTTACTGAATACACTTTTCTTTTTAGTTCGTGATAGACTCTGTAATACCTGTAGCCATGCTCTGCACTTAAAAACATATTCCCATCAAAGTTATTTATCATTTGATAAATCCTAATCTGAAAACTTGGAAGATAGGTTATGGATTTATGTTCTTCCAACATAAATGTTTTATAGTCAAGTGTTCCAAGAGCTGCTCGTTCAAATAGGTATGGACATTTATCATGGATACACCCTTTCTTTGTTTTGTAATCTAAACAGTATTTACATTTGCCTGCCTCTGGATCTTTCAGTCGCTTATAAAAATAAAGACCACTACCTCGTTTATCAAAACCGGGGATGGTGGTCATCGTTACCTCTAACTCATATAGAGGTGTGCCTTTAGTAAAAACTCGTGACATTTTTCTTTCCTCTCTTTCTATTAATAAAAATGGCGAGATTTCTTTCATCTCGCTAAAACTTTCTCTTTTAGAACGCAAAAAAGCACCTAATCTAAAGCTATAAAATCAGCTTTTAAATTAGGTGCTTTTAAGTAAATATTATGTGGTGCAAGTTCAATTCACGACAAACAGGCAAAATAAGCCTATTGCATCTACGGAACAGTTATGTTTTTTCCGAGGTGAAAAACCTCTAAAAAGCCTGATGCACACTGGGTTTTTCCAGTGTGCATCTATATTGGCCAGTTATGATGGCACCCTCTGCGAGAATCGAACTCACAACTAACCCTTAGGAGGGGTTTATTATATCCATTTAACTAAGAAGGCATATTTATTGACAAGCGCTTTTGGCGCTTGTCAACTTGTTTCATTTATTATACTAAAAAATCAAAATTAAGTCAAGAATTTATTCTTCATCTTCTATATCTTGATATGCTACAATGTTGTTTCTTCCGTGTTGTTTAACATAATAAAGCGCTTCATCTGCACATTCGATTAAGTTTTCTGCCGAGCTTAGTTGATCTGGCACTATGCAGTGCAGTCCTGCACTTATTGTGACAAATGTATTTTTAGTCACGCTTGGAATTTTTGCGCTTGCAATGTTTTTTACTATTCTTTTTGCAATCGATTTTGTCCCTACTATATCTGTATCAGTAAGCAAAACTATAAACTCTTCCCCACCATATCTAAACACTGCGTCTTGGGAGCGTTTTAGCGAATTTTTTATTAAGCCCGCAATCTCTTTTAAGCACCAATCTCCTTGCACATGACCAAAGGTATCGTTATATCCTTTAAAATGGTCTACATCTATCATTATGACCGAAACACTTGTAGATTTCGCCACCGCAAGCTGATAACTTGCCGAGAATATTTTATTAAACGACATGCGATTTTGCACATTTGTTACAGCGTCTGTAGTAGCTGTCACTTCTAAATTTTTATTTAAAAATTCAAGCATTTGATTTTTTTCGTGCAACCTCCTGTTTACTTCCTCTATCTCCATTTTTTGATTAAATGTTTCAACCTTTGCATTACAAAACGCTAAGGATAGCGCAATATTTACAAAGCCTATAAATATATAGTTCAATACATATGCCTGTTTATCTATTTCACCGCCCAAGAAAAACATTAACATTATCACCATCACTGCTACCGCCGCTGTGATAAGCGCAACCACTATACTCCACCTTAAATTGAGCATGGTTGCAAGAAATATTACCCAAGAAATAAATATAACATTTATAGAGCTTCCGTAGCTTGCTTCTAATGTTCCTATCGCTGCCGACAAAATTGTAAACGAAAGCAAAAACATTATATCAATGAAACTCCGCATTAACTTTACTTTACCACTCTTATACATTCCAAAAAGTAGCGTAAACACAATCGATAAAACAAGCGCTGCCATGTACACATGGAAATACTTAATAGAAAAAAGCAAATCACCAAGCCTTAAATACTGATATCCAATTATTCCAATTTCCATCACTGCAATTGCAATTGACAACATAAAATATAAGTTCAAGTTTTTTTCTGAACAATACTCACTATATTCTTTAGCGTATTTTTTCTGTACTTTAAGTATTTTTCCTATATTCAAGGTAATCCCTCCAAGTCTCGTTTTGTCACCTACTATTTATTATATTCTATCTTTACCAATATTACAATAGAAAATAAAAAGCAGCCTGTCAATTTGACAAGCCGCCCTTTATATTACAATTTCTCTTAAACTCTAATTAAATCACCTTTGCAGATAACACATTCTCAAAATGTGTCAGCGCATATTCGTGCCCTGCTTGGTTGAAACTTGCAACACCATCTTTATAGACGGTTATTTCGTAGCCTAAATTATAGGCATCTACTGCTGTGTGAAGCACGCAAATATCTGTGCAAACTCCCACTAGATGTACTTCTTTTACATTTCTTTCCTTAAGCTTTAAGTCAAGACTAGTTGCAAAAAAAGCAGAATATCTATTTTTATTTATATTTATAATTTGATGTGACGGCACATTGTCTACCGAAGTTTTTACATTGCCATAAAGCGCTTGCCCTTTTTTATCAAAACAATGAAGAGGAAACATAGTTCTCTCTTTATTATACATATCACTCTCGTCGTGCAAGTCAGTCGCCACTGCGACAAAATCACCACTTGTCTTAAATTCATTTATAAGCGAAAGAATTTTACTCTCTATAACCTGTCCTGGTTTTCCACAAGTAAGCCTTCCGTCATCTGCTACAAAATCATATACATAATCAACTATTATCAAAGCTTTTTTCATAAGTCTCTCCCTTAAAAAATTTCAAAAAACATCATCACCGCAGGAACAAATGCAGCAAATATTCCCTCAAATATGCATAGTATAGGCACAAATTTGCCAAGTGGTTTATTTAAAACAGCCTCTACAAAGGTGCTCGCCCAAAGCACAGCCCAGCAAAACCATAAATATGCATAGTTATATGCGCCCGACTGAATAGATGTAATCCCCATTACCGTAGCGAAAATCGCCACCATTAACGAATACCATCCGTTTGCCTTTGGATCAAGTTTAAGTAGCAGGTTTGCCGCTATTATAGCATATGTAAAGCCAAATAAAAACCCACCGCCTGCATTTGAATAATCCATCATAGTTTGAGCGTTTGCAAGGGCAATAAAATTTCCACCAATTAACACTATCGCCGTTATTACATTCATAAGGGCTATACTTTTTGCCTCTACTTTTTGCAAAATCAAACAGCCGTTTGATATCAAAGTTATACCAACAAATAATAAAGAAACTCCTAACATCTTAACTCCTCCTACAAATTTTATGTAAATACATCTGTCATGACACTAAATTATTTTACACTAAAAACCTGCAGGTGTCAAGACACCTAGCTATTATTTTCTAACTTTACAAAATTTCACTTTTTATATATAATTATTATAAATTGTTTTTGAGGTGCTTATGAGTGATTTATATAAAAAAATTTATGATATAGTAAGAAAAATTCCTGTCGGATATGTCTCTACCTATGGACAAATTGCAAGGCTTACTGGAAACCCCAGACGCAGTCGCGTTGTGGGCTATGCAATGTCCGCCTGTAATGACAAAACTGTGCCGTGTCACAGGGTAATTTACTCTGATGGCAACTTGGCAAAATCTTTTGGTATTATGGGAAATGCCCTGCAAAAGGAACTACTATTAATGGAGAATGTAGAAGTAAATGATTTGAATATGGTTGACTTAAAAAAATATTTATGGAAAATTTAAGTGATAACGGCATATTTTTCTAGTTCTTTTTTTCTAAACTTATAGTCTGGCATAATCTTTTCAACTAAATCATAAAAGCTTTTTGAATGATTTGGGTGAATAAAGTGGCAAAACTCGTGTACCACTACATATTCTATGCAGTGAATAGGAGTTTTTAATAGCTTTTTATTTAAGGTAATTTGATTTTTAATCGGCATACAACTCCCCCACCGTGACTTCATTTCGCGAAGTTTTATGGTGGGGTATTTTATTTCCAATTTTTCAAAAATAGGGTATATTCTTTCTACTGTTTCTATCAAAAGCGTTTCGTTATGGCCGAATAATTTCATATTCGCCATCTCTTCCTTAATCTTTTCAAACCTGTCTACATGGTAAAGTATATAATCCGCCTTACTTTTTAGAAATTCCTCTATGCGCTTTACACTCACCCTGCTGTTTGCCGAGACAAGCACTTTGCCGTCTGACTTTATTCTAAGGTTTATATTTTTCACTTTTTTTCGCACAAGACCGTATTCTTGCATTTTGCCGTTTAAAAAAACTTTATGTTGATTTGTATTCTCCACTATTATTCCCTCTCAAAACATGGAATGGAGCGACATTTGTCGCTCCGTGCTTATTAAGAAACTTAATTAAAAGTTTTAAATCAAAAAATCCGAAGAATTTCCACAACCACTCTTAACTTTTCACTCTTCACTCTTCACTGAAAAGAGTTCTGCTATAATTTCATTTACTATAACAGGATTTCCTTTGCCACTTGTTTTTGCCATTACTTTTCCGACTATTGCTTTTAGAGCATTTACTTTCCCGCTTTTATAGTCATCAACTAATTTTTGAGATGTTTCAAAAACTTCTTTCACATAAGTTTCAAGCAATGTCCTATCACTTATTTGTGCCATGTCGTTTTCATCGACATATGATTTAACGCTTTCTATTTCGCCTTTTCCCCACAGTTCTTTTATAAGTTTCTTGCCGACACTGCTGTTTACATATCCACTTCCTATAAGTTGTGCTATTTCTCCTATTGCACTTTCTGAAATTTGCGGTTTTGCGTCTTCTGACTCTATCATTTTGAGCACATCACCTATCATAAGGTTTGCAAGCACTTTTGTGTACTGGGTTTTCTCCCCTGCTGTCTCAAAATAATCGGCAATTCCCATATCGTTTGTGATAAGCTCGGCATCATAGGCTGTAAGACCAAATTTTTCGATATACACCGCTTTTCTTTCGTCTGGTAGCATCGGTATAGTATTCCCTATTCTTATGCGCTTTTCATCGCTTGTTATTATCGGAGCAAGGTCAGGATCTGGGAAATATCTATAGTCGTTTGCATCTTCTTTTTTTCTCATAGAGAAAGTCTTTCCACTGTTTTGGTCAAAGCGTCTTGTCTCCTGTATTACTTCTTCTCCTTTTTCTACAAGCTCTACCTGTCTTTTAAATTCGTATTCAATCGCCTTTAAAATAAATTGGAAGGAGTTTAAATTTTTCATCTCAGTTCTTGTGCCAAATTTCTCTTCTCCTATTTTTCTAACTGATAAGTTAACATCACATCTAAGTGAACCCTCGTTCATTTTGCAGTCGGAAATTCCTGTGTAAAGTAGGATTGCACGCAGTTTTTTAAAATACGCCACAGCCTCTTTTGCCGAGCGTATATCAGGCTCTGATACAATTTCGATAAGTGGCACGCCACAGCGGTTGCAGTCTATCATAGTGCCCTCTTTTTCATCGTGCACAAGCTTTCCCGCATCTTCTTCTATATGAATACGGGTAATGCCAATTCTCTTAGCCCCATCGTCGGTTTCTATGTCGAGATGCCCTTCATAACAAAGCGGTAAATCGTACTGAGATATTTGATAAGCTTTTGGCAAATCCGGATAAAAATAGTTTTTTCTGTCTTGTTTTGAAAAAGAAGCGATTTTGCAGTTTGTTGCAAGTCCTGCCTTAATCGCAGAGTTTACTACCTCTTCATTTAATACTGGCAACGTGCCTGGCAGTCCTAGGCAGACAGGACAAACTTGTGTGTTAGGCTCTGCGCCAAACTTTGTGGGACAGCTACAAAAAATCTTTGTTTTTGTGCCAAGCTCGCAGTGAACTTCCAAACCTATGACCATTTCATAATCTTTTATCATAATCCTGCCTCCTTACATTTTTTCTACATGGTATGCACCACTTGTTTTTTCGTATGCATACGCAATTTTATACAGTGTATTCTCGCTAAAAGCCTTGCCTATAAGCTGAATACCAAGAGGTAACCCTCTTTCATTTTCGCCACAAGGCACCGACAGTGACGGCAGCCCTGCGATATTTACAGGCACTGTAAATATATCGCCCATATACATCTCAAGTGGAGTTTCGCTCTTTTCGCCTATTTTATAAGATGCAGTAGGGGCAACTGGTGAAAGTATACAATCAAAATCCTTAAAAACTCTGGCAAAATCGTTCATTATTAGAGTTCTGACCTGTAAAGCCTTTTTGTAGTAGGCATCATAATAACCTGAACTCAGCGCAAAGGAGCCAAGCATTATTCTCCTTTTTACTTCCTTGCCAAATCCTTCACTTCTTGATTTTTTGTAAAGCTCTTCTAAGTCTAGGAAATTTTCTGCCCTATACCCATAGCGCACACCGTCAAATCTAGCAAGGTTTGATGATGCCTCGGCGCTTGAAATTACATAGTATGCAGGAAGGGCAAGCTCAAGCGACGGTAGCGAGACTTCTTCTACGACAGCTCCAAGGCTTTCATACACTTTAGCGACATTTAACACCGCTTCTTTTACTTCATCGGAAACACCTTTGCCAAAATATTCTTTTGGTAAGGCAATTTTCATACCCTTTACGCCACCGTCTATTCCTTTTGAAAAGTCGGAATACTTATGATTTATAGATGTGCTGTCCATTTTGTCATAGCCTGTTATCGCATTTAATACCATTGCGTTATCAAGCACGTCTTTTGTAAGCGGCCCTATTTGGTCAAGAGACGATGCAAATGCGATTAGGCCGTTTCTTGATACCGTTCCATAGGTTGGTTTCATTCCTACTACTCCGCAAAAAGATGCAGGCTGTCTTATAGAGCCACCCGTATCTGAGCCTAAGGTAAACACAGCTTCATTGGCTGCAACTGCAGCGGCGGAGCCACCAGAGCTTCCGCCCGGAACATATTTTAGATTGTGTGGATTTTTCGTCACCTTAAAGTAAGAATTTTCTGTGGTAGAACCCATTGCAAATTCGTCCATGTTGAGTTTACCTAGCATTACTATATCACGGTCATTCAAAAGCTTCATTACATGCGCATCAAATGGTGGTACATAATTTTCTAGCATTTTAGAAGCACAGGTGGTCTTAAATCCCCTAGTGCTTATATTATCTTTAATTCCACAAGGAACACCCGAAAGCAGGGATAATTCCTCGCCATTTGCCCTTTTTCCGTCTATTGCTTTAGCCGTTTCAATCGCATTTTCATAGTTATATGAAATATAAGCACTGATTTTTTCGTCCTGTTCTTTTATGCTGTCTATATAAGCACTTGTAAGCTCAACAGAGGAAATTTCTCTGTCTTTTAGTTTCTTTGAAACTTCGCTTAGAGTAAGTTTTGTCAAGTTCATCTTCATTTCCTCCTATTCTATAACCTTAGGCACTGTTATATAGCCTTCAAATTTCGTCACTGCGTTTAAAAGCAGCTCTTCTCTATCTAGTTTTTCTCCTACCATGTCTTCTCTAAACACATTTTCAAGTGGCACGACATGGGCTGTTATATCGACACCACTTGTGTCTACTTTACTCAGTGCATTTGCAAAGTTAATTATCTCTTCCATTTCAGGCTCCATAACTACCTTTTCTTCTTCGCTTAAGGTAAGCCTTGCAAGATGTGCTACGTTTTCTACATCTATTCTATGAGCCTTTTTCTTTTGTACCGCTGTGAGGTTTTCTTCACTTTGATTTAAACCAAGCTCTAAAACCGCAAGTTGTTCGTCGTCTACAAAACTTGGCGCCTGAGTCATAACGCAAGATGCGTCTTTTACTTTTGGGAAGGCTATTACGTCTCTTAGTGACTGCGCTCCCACCATAAGCATTACCAACCTGTCAAGGCCAAAGGCAAATCCACCATGAGGCGGTGTACCATATTTAAAAGCATTGACCATAAAGCCAAAGCGCTCCTTTGTCTCCTCTTTTGAAAAACCAAGCGCCAAAAACATTTGTTCCTGCACGTCTTTATCAAATATACGTATACTACCACTACCAAGCTCCACACCGTTTAGCACAAAGTCATATGCCTGCGCCCTTACTTTTGCAGGGTCTGAGAAAAGATACTGCACATCTTCTTCATAAGGCATGGTAAACGGATGGTGCATTGCAATATATCTATCCTCTTCTTCCGAGTACTCAAACTGTGGGAAATCTGTGACTATTAGCATTTTAAACTCGTCTTTTTTACGAAGTCCAAATTTCTCTGCCACGTCTATACGCAGTGCTCCAAGAACTTTTCTTACCACGTTTAATTTATCGGCACAAAACAGTATGAAATCGCCTGGTTTTGCCTCCATTTTTTCCAAAATGGCGTTTATGTCTTCTTTAGATAAAAATTTCGTAAGGATAGAATATACTTCGCCGCCTGGTCTAATTGCTATCCACGCCATGCCTTTTGCCCCGTAAGACACTGCCTTTTGTGTAAGCTCCTCGACGTCGCTCCTATTATAATCTTCCCAGCCTTTTACATTTATCGCCCTTACCACACCGCCACTTTTTGTGACAGATTTAAACACTGTAAAGTCACAGTCTTTTGCAATGTCGGTAAGATCGACTATAGGCAAATCAAACCTTAGGTCTGGTTTGTCACTTCCGTATTTATCCATAGCTTCATGCCAAGTCAGTCTGTCAAAAGCGTCTTTAAAATCTATACCCATTGCACCTTTAAAAATATGCTTAAACATTTTTTCCAGATGAATTAAAACATCTTCTTGCTCTACAAAGGACATTTCCATGTCTACTTGTGTAAATTCAGGCTGTCTGTCGGCACGCAAGTCCTCGTCCCTAAAACATCTTGCAACCTGATAGTATTTATCTATGCCTCCGACCATTAAAAGCTGTTTGAAAATTTGAGGTGACTGTGGAAGAGCGTAAAATGTGCCCTTATGCACCCTGCTTGGAACCAGATAATCCCTAGCGCCCTCGGGTGTGCTTTTTGTGAGCATTGGTGTTTCAACACAGATAAACCCGTCGTCATCTAGAAAGTCTTGCGCCAATTTTTGCACCTTATGCCTAAATTTCAAATTATCTAAGAGTTCTTGCCTTCTTATGTCTAAGAACCTGTACTTAAGCCTTAAGTCCTCGCGCACATTGTCTTCATCAAGCGAGAAAGGCAAGGGTTTTGCCATAGACAGAACCTTCATTTTTCGTGCTAGAAGCTCTACCGTACCAGTGGCTATTTTTTCGTTTATTGTCTCTTCTTCACGAAGTCTAACCCTGCCCTCAAACTGAACTACAGATTGATTTTTAAGGCCGTCGACTAGCGACAAGGTATTTTCGTCTAGGCTGTTTGCATTACACACCACTTGCAAAACGCCCTCTCTGTCTTTTAAGTCAATAAATATAACTCCACCCATGTCACGCTTGGTTTGCACCCAGCCACTGACAGTGATTTGACTGTCGATATGCTCTGCGCCTACTTTTCCACAATAAATTGTTCTTAACATATAAATCTTCCTTTCTCCTAAATAAAAAAAGCCCTCATCCCAAAAAATGGGACGAAAGCTTATAATTCTTCCGTGGTACCACCCAAATAGATTTTATAATAAAATCCACTCACAAGTGTCTGCAATAAACACTCACCAATTAACGCTTGGAAAACGTCTAAGTCTACTTAAAATAATAAATTTCTTTCGGTTAGCAACTCCGAGATGTTCTTCCTTTATAATTCGGTACTGTTTCACACCAAGCAACAGCTCTCTTAAACCACCCAAATAAAGTACTCTTCTCTTCATAGTCTTTAGTCTAGTAACATACTACAATATTTAATTGTTGTCGCTAGTATACACTGATATTTCACTATTGTCAATATATATTTTGAATTTTTTAATTATATTACCCAAGGTTCAATAAAAAACACAGTTCCTCTTAGCAAAATTTATTTTTTGTTTTTTCCAAAAATGCAAAGCATCCATCTATGCGTAAAACATATTTCATCACCCTTAAAATATGGCTCAAAACCTGTCTTTTTCCCACCGCTAATTTCATTTCTCAGCGTGTCTTCAATATCTTTACACAGCTCATTTTTTATCTTTGTTAAGTCAAGCCATGCACTTAGTTTTACTGGTATATCTTGGGAATAAAAAAATTCAAGCGATAACGAACTTTTCTTTGCATAAGCCTCTATTTCTTCTTTTGAAATACAGCTTGTATGTGAGGAATCTCTGAGTAGTTCATACCTGTCAAACTCGTCTCTTAACTCATCTTCTCTTGCCTGTATGTCGATTACAACAATCTTGCCACTTTGTTTTACGACCTTTGCCATCTGTGAAAATGCGAGTTCGTGGTTATCAAAGTGATGAAATGCAAGTCTTGACATAACTATGTCAAATGACTGTTCCAAAAACGGTAATTCTTCTGCCATACCTGTCACAAAGCTCACGTTGTGTATATTTTGCTTTTCCGCTTCGATTTTTCCCACTTCAAGCATTGCTTTTGTAATATCAAACTCTGTTATATGCCTTACAAATTCTGCCACACTTCTTCCGAAAATACAAGTGCCCGCAGCTACTTCAAGAACATCTTCATCCCCTGTCAATTTCATACTTTTCACAGCAAAATCAGTAAACTGCTGCTTTGTCATGTCTTTTTGATACTCATTAAAAGTTTTGGCTTGTTTAGTAAACTCATGTGTGACTTTCTCTATATGTTCATTCATCTAATTCCCGCCTTTCTCTATAATATTCTTCAATGTCTATTGTTGTCGCTAGCATACACTGATATTTCGCTATTGTCAATATATATTTTATTTTGCTTTTTATTCTAAATTTCTAAAATTTCACCATTTATAGACAGAGTGACCACCTGCCAAGGTATAAATTTGCCACTTGCTTTTAGTGCATTTACTGTTGCATTTTCAATACCTCCACAGCATGGTACTTCCATTCTGACTACAGTGACACTTTTAATATTATTGCTCGAAATAATACTTGTAAGTTTTTCTGTATAGTCACCCATGTCAAGTTTTGGACAACCGATTATTGTGACTTTATTTTCCATAAATTCATTATGAAAATTCGCATAAGAATACGCTGCACAGTCTGCTGCAATTAACAAATTTGCATTGTTGAAGTAAGGGGCGTTTTCAGGCACTAACTTAATTTGAACCGGCCATTGTCTAAGCTGAGACACAGATTTTTGCGCCTCACTTCTCACTGTCACTTCCTTAGTTTTAAATTCCTTTATACTATTTCCAGGACATCCACTTGCCACGGGTTTTATATTTTCATTTGCAACATCTTTATCAGAAAAGCTGATTGCACTTACAGGACAAACAGGCAAACAGTTTCCTATTCCATCGCAATAATCATCACGAGTCACTTTTGCCTTCCCGTCAATAATCTCAATGGCACTCTGTTTACAGGTATCTGCACAAAGCCCACAGCCTATGCATTTTTCTTCATCAATTTTTATAACTTTTTTATTCATTCTTTTTTCTCCTTATCTTGCGTTTATCCTATTGACTAATGTAAACTTATTATAGTATCATTATACTACAATTTCCGTTGTCTAGACAACAAAAGGAGCTTTTATGAAAAAAGATTATAGTAAAATAATAAATAACAAGCTTTTTGACAATATAACTGAGGCAGATTTTTATTCTATGCTTTCATGCCTCGGGGCATTTGAGCGAAAATACAGCAAAAGAGAAGTTATTTTAAACGAGGGCGACAGCATTAATTTTGTAGGAGCCGTGCTAAGTGGTGAGATAAAAATAGTAAAAACTGATTTTGATGGCAATGAAATGATGATGGGAAAAGTATCTGACGGCGATATTTTTGCAGAAGTTTTCGCCTGTGCAGAAGTTCATCACAGTCCAGTGTCTATAATTTCAATGACCGAAAGCACCGTTTTATTTTTCGATTTTACAAAAATCACTTCGTCTTGCTGTTCATCTTGTAAATTTCACCAGCAGTTAATCACTAATATGCTAAGCGTTGTCGCAAAAAAAGCCTTGTACCTTAATAAGCGGATAGATATTATCTCAAAAAAAACCTTACGTGATAAAATCCTTTCATATTTTCACCAGGAAAGCCACGGTTTAAAAAAATTTACTATATCTATGAACCGAGAAAATCTTGCCAATTTTTTATGCGCCGACAGAAGCGCACTGTCAAATGAGCTATCCAAAATGAAAAAAGACGGCTTAATTGATTATAGTAAAAACGAATTTGAATTATTTATATAAGAAAAAACCTCCCACAGTGACTATAACGTCATCTTGTAGGAGGGTTCTCATTTTTAGATTTTATTTTAAAATTAACTTTAGATTTAGAAAGTCATTACTTGATTTGAATTCTCTCCATCATCATTTTTCTTTCTAACAAAGAATATTATTACCATTTGTACAAGCGCAACAATTGCAAATACTATACTCCACAAATCAAATATCATCATTGGTTGTGTAAAGTCTTGGGTAACAATCAGTAAAATAATGCTGAATAGTGCAAAAACAAATAGTACTATGCTTGTGATAATTCTATTCTTATGTTTTTGCTCACTTTCTGCTTCATAGTGCTCGCTGTCATTTTTCCTTGGTCTTACTATTAGGTAAATAAGCGCTATCACTACGGCTACTACTGTCATAATCATGTCAAACAAACTCCAGCCATAAGCAGGCTCAAATGGAGACATAGATGTAGGTACACCGTCTTCTACGATTATTACAGCCTCAAAGTTTTCACCGTCGACAGTTGTAATTCTAACAACATGTCTTCCGTCAGGTAATGTTGCGATAAAATCTGGACTTATGACCAAATCACCATTTTCATCGAAATAGTAATCGTCTTCTGAAAGATCGTTTCCGCCTACAGTCACTTTAGTAATTTCAGATTCATCTACAGGAGGAGTAATAGTTCCACCTGTGCCACCACCTGTGTCGTCGCCTGTTCCACCAGTTGTACCATCGTCTGCAATATCTTCGTAAATAGCGGTTATTGTTGTGTTTTCATCTGGCATTACGAAAGTAAAGTCTTCGTCGGTTACATCGACAACTCCGTCGCCGTCTGTATCCCAACCGACAAACTCTTGTCCTTCTGGAACCTCACCAAGGGTAATGTCTACTTCTTCGCCCTCTTCATATGTTCCGTCGCCATCTCCACCGTTAACTGTTAATTCAAATTCATCTACTACATCTTCAAAAACAGCAGTTATTGTAGTGTTTTCGTCTGGCATTGTGAAAGTAAAGTCTTCGTCTGTTACATCGACATCACCGTCACCGTCTGTGTCCCAACCTACAAATTCTTCGCCTTCTGGAACTTCTCCAAGGGTAATGTCTACTTCTTCGCCCTCTTCATATGTTCCGTCGCCGTCGCCACCGTTTACTGTTAATTCAAATTCATCTACTAAATCTTGATAAACAGGTCTTATTACAACATTTCTGCCCGGCATAGTATATGTAAAGTCCTCAATTGCTACGTCTACAACGCCGTCGCCATTTGTGTCCCAACCGACAAACTCTTGCCCTTCTGGAGTAGCACTATCGGTGTGTGATACTGACACTCTTGTTCCTTGGGTATATGTTCCGTCACCGCTACCGTCGACTACTGTAAGTGTAAACCTCACGGTTTGAGGCACTGTATTTTCTACCCAGTTTGCTGTAATAGTTACAGATCCATTTGGCATGGTAAAGCTCGTATTCATGCTTGATGCATCGTTTAAAGTTACTGTCACGCCACTTGGTGTTGTCACTGTCCAACCTGTAAATGTATAGTTAGGTCTCTCGCCTGTATTGATATTTACAGTTGTACCCGGTGCGTATGACCCGCTACCGTTGTTATTTGTGTTATAAGTTTCATTAACACTTACATTATATTTATAATGCGGTGTAAGTGTCATATTTTCTGTAACTTTATCAGTATTAAAGTTCCATACTGTTTCGCCTGCGTCTGGTACTCCGTTGTCATTCTTGTCCACATACCAGAATTCTAAGGTTCCATCAGTTTGTGGGTTTTGAGGTGTAGGAAGTGTCGTGCCTGAAACTACATCTTTTGGTGGGTTTTTGCCGTTTGCACCATCTACATTTCCTTTACCATCTTCAAATTTAACTTCGTATACAGGGGTTAAAACTTCGTCTTCAGTTACAGGGGTTTTGCCAATTTCAAACTCGTTTCCATCTTCATCAACCCAGTATTTAGGAGGAGTTGTTGTGTCTGGAACTTGAGTTTTATCAATAGGTTTTCCGTCTTCGACCGTGGTGTCTTCTCCAGTGTCTGCATTACCGTCACCATCAAGGTCAAAGCCTACTGTGTGTATTGTTACTACGTGTGGGTGTAAAAGAAGTATATACTTGTCCATATAGAAAACATAAGTTGCAAGTTCAGTCGAAAGTACCGTTCCGTTTTCACCGAATTCAAATTTTGTGCCTGTGCCGTCTTTACCTGTGTACCAGCCTTTTAGCATTTGTGTTTCGGGGTCAAAGCCCTCTAAACCTGTTCCATTATATAATAGTCCAGTTCCTATTGGCACAATTGTTTCTGGCTCTGAGTCGAAATCACTATTTTTAAAAGAAGTTTCACTGCCATCAATGATACCGCCTTCAATATCTGCTATTATGTCTTGACACAATTTTTTTCCAATAGGAAGAGGAAGTAAATCCTGTAAACTACTATACTCCATATCATCAAGCAGAATAAGTATTCCTTGTTGTGGATGTACAATGTAGTTTTTATTTACTTTTGTGCCGTTTCCTGTGCCGTCATCAAGTATAAATTCTTTGCTTTGTTCGTCAAACCATTTATCATATTCTACTTCAATTCCAAATGTTTCAAGAACACTTTTGTCTACAGTACCATCTTTTTCCACATATACGGTCATTTCCAATTCATCTTCTGTGCTTGGATCCGTATATGTATCGACTACTCCGTCTCCATCTTCATCGAATGAAACCGCAAAATCCCAAGATGGAGTCAGAACAATATTATCTGTAACAATATCGTTATCAAAGTTCCACCATTTTTCGCCTGTATCAGCCTGACCGTTATTATTTTCATCTATATACCAGAAATTCGGGCTGCCTTTGCTTGGTTGTGGATTATTTGCTGGCTCAGTAACATTTCCATTAAATTTAACAAGTTGGTCTTCGTTCATTGTGCCAATTGTTGCGCCTGAGCCTTCGTCATCTTTGAATTGGACTTTGTAATGTGGTGTCAAAACTTTATTTTCCGTTACAGGTGTACCTGTTACGCCCTCTTCATTAAATTCAAAGATATTACCGTCTTGATCTTTCCACACGACATCTTGATAGCCTTCAGGGGCATCACTTACATCGACAGTCGCGTCTAGATCAATATCAGGAATTTGTCTATCTTCCTCAGAGGGGTAGCCATCATAACTTATAAATCCATCTCCGTCAAGGTCAAAATCTATTGTATACTTATCTTTTTCTTGAATTATTGGATATAGATATATCACTCTAGGTTCCTCTCCACCAACATAACTACTGTCCACTTTTGTACCGCTTGTTCCGAATTCCCAAGTTTTATAGGCACTATCTGTATAAACTCTCCATTCTCTAAACACCTCTCCAGTTTCCAATGTAAAATTAGCGCCTTTTATAAGAGTTTCTATCGTAGGCGTTTGGCTTGAACCTGTTGCATCATTATTTACGGTTCCACCCTCTTCTACATATGTGGAGTTTAATGTATCGTAGTCTTCATCAAGAAACTCTACTTTATATAGAGCGTCTGCTTTGATATACAAAATTATAGCATCTACCGCATCCTCTGACCCTGTTATAAAATCTTTTGTAACATGACTTTCGAGTGCCATTGTCGGGCTTGCATCAGGTCTAAAAATCCATTTTTCTCCACCATTTGGCGAGGTATACCAACCCTCAAAATTTATATATCCGTGACTGCTTTTTAGAAACTCAGCGTTCATAATTTCGCCGATTGTACCACCGTATTTACCAGGTGTGTCAGAACCGATTGTACTTCCAAGCTCAACACGTCCAATAGCTAAAACACTATTTGCATCCCCTTCGAAGTTAATAGCTCCATCACTTTCAACAAAATACACCGGCACCTCAAAAACAGGGCAAAGTTTAAGATTGCTTGTGACCTTTGTAAATTCAGATTCTCCAATAGCACGAATCTCACTTTCATCAAAAACAAACTTGTCCTCTGTTCCACATATTTTCCAACCTGAAGCTTGTGGATTCATCTCGTCTAGCGGGGATCTATTTCGAATTGTAGTATGAACACTCCCTGTATTGATTACTTCAATTTTTAAATCTACTGCCGCATTATATTCATTGTCTTCATCAGCATCAAACCAAACTGTCCAATATGGTGTAAGAATGACCTTGTGATAGTCACTATCTTTCATTTCACTTGTAACTGGAGTTGGCGTTACTCCTTCTTGACCAGAAAACTCAACTTTAATCGAGCCACCCGATTCGTAAGAATAATACTTCCATGTAGCAACTTCAAAACCCGCTGCAAGCCCTGTTAAATCGCTCAGAGCTATTGTGGCATTTTCCATAACTTGAATCTCAACCTCACCTATATCTTCGTCAAGTTCATAATTACCATTAATATCAAATAGAACCGTAACATCTGGCAACACACGTGTTTCTGGTTCTTCTTGTGTTTTAGCTGTTACTACTACCATAAATTCAGGTAGGATAACTGTGTCGTTTAGTAGTTTGTATCCCTCGCCTATTGTTGCGGTGTATGTGAATACGCCCTCGGCTGTAGTGTCTACAAATTCATTTTCTGTCGCAGTCCATGTTACATCTATACTATCTTGAGTGTCGTCTTCAAATGTAACTGTAAGTTGTGGGAAAGTTAGTGCTGTTACCTCGTCGCCTACTGTAAAGCTTTTCGCCTCTACAGGCTCAATTGCCTTTATCACTTTTTCTACTTTTGTTTCTGGCTTAGGTTCTTGCGTGCCTGAAACAACTGCTGTAAAGTTAGGTAACGTTACGCCCTCTGCAAGTGCATATAGATTTGTATCTATACTTGCGGTGTAAACATATGTACCTTCTGCATTTACATCAAACACAACAGTATCAGCAGTCCATACTACAGCTATACTTTCAGTTGTATTGTCATCGTATGTAACATTTAGCTGTGGTAAGGTAAGTACTTCTCCACTACCCGCTGTAAAGTTTTGTGTGTTTACAACCTCTACCGCTGTAATAGTTTTTATCGTTTTTTGTTCTTCCTGTAAAGCTTCTACCTTTACCGTAAAGTTTGGTAGCGTTACACCCTGTGCTAGGCTATAAATCGCTGTGTTTACTGTAGCAGTGTATGTGTAAGTACCTGCCACGTTCACATCAAACGCCTTGTCTGGTGTCCATGTTACATCTATAGTCCCAACCGAACTATCATCATATGTAACATTCATTTTAGGTAGATTAACGCTTGTCGTACTACTCTGTGTAATTACCTGCAGTTCTTCGCCTTGGCTTAAGCTTGCACTTGTTATTACCATCGTAGCGGGTGGTGCTTCTCCACCTGTTCCGTCCGTTTCAATCGGTGTTTCGCCACCAGTTGTGGCACTTACCATTGAAATCGGCTGAATCGCAACACTCGCCACCATCATAAGCGACAACAGCATTGCTAACAGTCTTTTTTTTAGTTTCATTTTAACCTCCAATTTTCCGTTTCAAACTAAATTCTCGTACAATTAAATTTTACTACTAAATAATTAAATTGTCAATTTAATATTGCTAAAAAAGCAGAATGTATATCAAAATAATTTCCTCTAATCACTTCTTTCGACATATCAAAATCATTCACTGCATCTATAAAAAACCATCTTCACCCAAACGTGACTTCAAGCCCCTCGTAATACTCGCCTGTATACGTTGTTATAACAGGAAAACCACTCTCCTCGCCCAGTGGCATTATGATAACATTCTCCTGTGTACTTCCTAAAATTTCTTCTCCTGCGATGTTAGAAAATCCCAGTTTTTCTCTCACAAAATATTTATAACCCCATGCAGCTTCTCTTTGCTCTACCTCTAAGTATCTTATCATATTAATGTCTGTCGGGTCGGGTATTATTGCAGTCTTAGGCACTTCAAAGCCCGTGATGTCACCCCTTATCACCTTGCTCTCAGGCATAATCACATCGACTTTTACAAGGCTGTCTGGATAAATTTGTATCGAATACACCGTGCAAATCGCAGTAAACACAAAAAACACTATTCCGATGATTAAAAATATAAATCTCTTATTCTTTTTTTCTGTCATAATAAACCTCCTTTTAAAGTCGTGGTGGATTTCAGGCGGATATGGAATCCGCCCCTACAATTTACAATCAAAAAATCCGAAGGATTTTCGCCACAATTCTCAATTTTCAATTCTCCA
>CAYJIA010000041.1:0-19558 GCA_964370115.1 uncultured Eubacteriales bacterium | reverse complement strand
GCTCTGCCCTAAGAACCCGAAATTTTTTGAAAAAAATTTAGTAAAACTTTTAATTTCTGACAAGTTATTTAAGCATAAAAAGCCTCGACACGCAAAATACGTGTCGAGGCTTTCGACTGGCACGCCCGACAGGATTCGAACCTGTGACCTTTTGGTTCGTAGCCAAACACTCTATCCGGCTGAGCTACGGGCGCACAATGCTGTGGTTTGTCACAGCTAGAAAATTATACAACATATTAAGACAAAAGTCAAGTGATTTTTAATTTTTCTAAACTTATTTTGTCTTAATATAGTGAAAAACTGAATATCCATAGGGTGGGAGATTGAAATTATCGGAATAATCTGTGCCTAAAACCGTCTTGGGAGCTTCAAGTTTTACAGGTACACTAGAGTATTTATCGCTAGTATTTAAGACGACAAATATGACTTCTTCCTTTGTTACGGTGACAGTTTTTTCTGTAATTGGATTATCCTTAGTTGGCCTTACTTTAACAGTGGTGTCCTGTGTAAACGTGTTATATCTTTCATAACAAAGCACATTTTCGTTTGCAAAAACTACCCTTAGTTTGCCGTCTTTAAAAACGTCATAGTCTTGTCTTATTTTTGCCAAATCTCTGTGCCAGTCTTGTAGCTTTGCGTCTTCACGACCCCAAGGGAAAGTTCCGCGGTTAAACGGGTCTTTGTAGCCCTGCATGCCCGCTTCATCGCCGTAGTAAATACTTGGAACACCGGGTAGGGTGAACTGCATAAGCGTTGCCAGCTTTAGCTTAAACACACCTAAAACATACTGATAATCAGATAAATGGTGTGTGCTTTGCCATTTTCTGTCGTTTGAGCTCATAGGCTCGCCTGCAAGCAGAGTTATAGCCCTTTCAGTATCGTGGGTGCCTATGTGATTCATTAAAATATTTAGGCACTGTGCGGGGTAATTTTCTACTATGCTTTCGATTTGTTCGGCAGAGTCCGAGGCGTCGCCACCCATTACATATTCCAAAATGGCACGTCTAAAAGGATAGTTCATTACAGTGTCCATTTGTCTGCCTAAGAGGTATCTTCTGCGTGAGCCGTAAGCACATTTTGTGGAGGCGTCTTCCCATACTTCGCCCATGACAATGGCATTTTTGTCTTGCTTTTTAGAAGCTTCATAAATGCTGTCTAAAAATACGTCTGGTAGCTCGTCCGCGACGTCTAGTCGCCAACCAGCTGCGCCGAGTTCTATCCATTTTCTTATTATGCCTTTTTCGCCGACTATATAGTTTTGATAATCTTCGTTTAATTCATTTACATTAGGCAAGGTGATAAAATTCCACCAACATGAGTAATCATTCGGCCATTTTTTAAAGCTGTACCAAGGGTAAAACGGCGAATTTTGAGAGTTGTAGGCGCCGTCTTCCTTGTATCTGCCCTCACGGTTAAAGTAAATACTGTCGCTTCCCGTGTGGTTAAAAACGCCGTCTATAATTATTTTAATGCCCAAAGCGTCTGCTTTTTGGCAAAGCGTCTTAAAATCTTCTTCGTCACCTAGCAGTGGGTCGATTTTGCTGTAATCTGCGGTGTCGTACCTATGGTTTGAGTGCGACTCAAAGATAGGGTTTAAATAAATACAAGTGACACCTAGCGATTTAATATAGTCAAGTTTTTGACTAATTCCTAGCAAATCGCCTCCAAAATAGTCGGAGTTTGTGATAACTCCTTTTTCATTTGGTGCCCATAGTATTTCTTCATCCCAAGTTTTGTGGATATATCTGTCGTTTGGTACATTTATTTTTTCTTTACCCGAATTATGAAACCTGTCGGGAAAAATTTGGTAAATCACGCCGCCGGTTAGCCAGTCTGGTGTTTTGAAGTCGTTTTCATATACGGTAAGTTGCCATTTACAGCCGTGGTCGGTGATTACAGAAGAGGAACCCTCGTCTTTAAACACACCGTGGGCGCCGTTTTTGTTTTTTACTTCAAATCGGTAAAAATAAACGCCTGCCTCTTTGGGCGTAAAGTGACATTCCCACCATTCGTGGTTGTTTCCGTTCATGCCACACCAGTACATGTCATAGTAGGTGATGTTTCCGTTTGCATCTTCTACGATGAGTGACGATGCATAAATTTCTAAAAGTCTTTGTGGAGAAATTTTAAAATGTATTTTTGTGTCTTGTGCTACTGCCCCCGTGGGACAACGAAATTCTTCGCTTCGAGAATTAAACATAAAATCAAGTCCTTATAAAAGGCTGTCGGCCAGTATGATAGACAGCCTTTTTCTTACATATTATTATTTATTTGGTACAGGTTTGCCATTCCAAATATTGTTTTCGTAGTCTCTAATAGAACGGTCTGCTGCAAAAAATCCTGATTTTGCAATGTTCATAAGTGACATACGATTAAATCTTGTTTTGTCTTTGTAAATTTCAGAGACAATTCGTTGAGCCTGTGAATATTCTTCAAAATCGGCAAGCGCCATGTAGCGGTCAGAAGTTGTGATAGAGTTAAATAAATCGTTAAAATGATTTCCCGCAATGCCTGTGTGCATTTGATTTAGAACATTTCTTATGGTTTCGTTATTGTCGTAATGGTATTTTGGATTGTATCCTGTAGCCTTTAGGCTGTTAACCTCAGGTGTATTCATACCAAATATTACCATGTTATCGTCGCCTACTTCTTGGTGCATTTCAACGGTAGCTCCGTCAAGTGCGCCTATGGTAAGTGCGCCGTTAATCATAAATTTCATGTTGCTAGTACCCGATGCTTCGGTGCCTGCAAGAGAAATTTGCTCGCTAACTTCGGCGGCTGGAATTAATATTTCTGCCCAAGAAACATTATAGTTTTCTATATAGACAACTTTTAGTTTTTGGTTTACTTCTGGGTCGTTGTTTATTAAATTTCCGACCGATACAATAAATTGTATAATTTCTTTTGCGAAATAGTAACCAGGGGCTGCCTTTGCACCAAAGAAGAAAGTCCTAGGGACAAAGTCCATGTTTGGGTTAGCCTTGAGTTTTTGGTAAAGGCTTAGTATATGCATGGCGTTCATGTGCTGTCTTTTATACTCGTGAAGTCTTTTTACCTGTACATCAAAGAGAGTATTAGGGTCGACTATGACACCTTGTTGCTTTTTAAGGTATTTTGCAAGTCTTATCTTGTTTTGCATTTTAATGTTCTCAAGTTCAGATAAAACCGCGCTGTCGTCTTTATATTTAATAAGATCTTCTAGTTTTGATGCGTCATAAATATAGTCACGACCTATGGTTTTGTCAAGGAAATCGCCGAGAAGTGGGTTAGATTGGTTTAGCCATCTGCGGTGAGCTATGCCGTTTGTTACGTTTTTAAACTTCTCAGGGAAAATAGTGTAGAAATCGTTGAACACAAAATCTTTTAAGATGTCGCTGTGAAGAGCAGAAACGCCGTTTACACTGTGGCAAGAAATAACGGCAATATTAGCCATTTTTACATAGCCATCAGAAATAGGAGCAGTTCTCCAAATTTTTGCCTCTTCAACGCCTCTTTGGCGCATTTCTTCCCAATATCTTCTGTCAATTTCTTGAACTATCTTATAAATTCTTGGAAGACACATGCGGAATAAGTCGCAGTTCCAAGTTTCGAGCGCCTCTGGCATTACAGTATGGTTTGTGTAGGCGATGGTTCTTTTTACGATATCCCATGCGTCGTCCCAAGCGTAACCACATTCGTCAAGCATAATGCGCATCATCTCTGGTATTGCCAAAACAGGGTGAGTGTCATTTAGGTGAATTGCCGCAAGCTGTGGAAGCTCACTTAGCGAGCTGTGCGAGAACAAGTGGCGTCTGATTATGTCTTGAATAGAAGCCGAAACAAGGAAATATTGTTGTTGAAGCCTTAAAGTTTTACCTTGAGTGTGATTGTCCTCAGGGTATAAAACCTTGGTAATAGCCTCTGCCATGGCATCTTGCTCCATAGCTTTTAGATAGTTTCCGCCGTTGAAAAGCTTCATGTCAAAAATGTCTGCTGAAGATTTCCAAATTCTTAAAAGGCTTATGCCCTTGCCGTCCATGCCTGCAATGCACATATCGTAAGGTATTGCGGTTACAGGAGTGGCGTCTTTGTGCATACAGCTGTAGTGGCCGTCGTTCCACTGTTCTTCGATATATCCACCGAATTTTACCTCCATTGCGGAGTCTTCGGCTTTTTGTAGCCATACTTGACCGCCGGGTAGCCAGAAATCTGGAAGCTCGGTTTGCCAGCCGTCTACAAGTTTTTGTTTAAATATTCCATATTCATAACGAAGAGAGTAGCCCATTGCAGGGTATCCTCCAGTTGCAAGTCCGTCCATAAAGCAAGCGGCAAGTCTGCCAAGACCACCGTTGCCAAGGCCTGCGTCGGGTTCTGCTTCGTACAGTTTATCAAGATTTACGTTTAGAGAGCTTAGCGCTTCTCTAAAAGTTTTGTCGAGTCCCAAATTGTATAGGTTGTTTTTAAGTGAACGACCTAAAAGAAATTCCATGCATAGATAATACACTTGTTTTGTGTTTGTCTTAACTGCTTGTTGAACAAATTCAGAACGACCTTGAGTCATAAGATCTTTTAATACCAGCGCACAAGCTTTGTAGTATTCGTCATAGCCTGCGTTCTCACAGCTTATACCAAAGCCGTGTATCAGTTTGTCAGAAATGCTTTTCTTTACTTGTTCCGTGGTTAATTTGTAATTCATATATCATTCTCCATTTCTATATTATGGGGATGCCAAAACGTAAACGATAACAACTTGCATAGCGTTATCTACTACATTATAACTGCATTTTGAAATAATCTCAATATATAAAATAGATAAAATTTAATAAAAAAGAAGTAAAATACTAAGTTTTTTAAGAATTTATTCAACTTTTTTTGTAAAAAGCCTTTTAAAATTGCAAAAAATACAATATAATAGGAAAAAGACTTCCCTTTTACTAAACGAGAGCAAGGAGATTTACTTAAATGGAAAAAAGAAGTGTAAAGCTGAATGTCTGCGGAGTTATGTGCAGTCTCAGAACAGACGAAAGTGAAGAATACATGGCATCTTTGGAGGCTAAAGTATCAGACCTTATGTCAAATATGTTAAAATCTTCCCCTATGATGACTATAGAGCTTGCAGCGGTCACATCTGCATTGATGTTTTGTGACGAGGGCAATAAGCTAATAGATGAAAATGCTAGGCTAAAAGAAGACACAAATACAGTAGACCCTAATCTGCAAAGTCAAAACGAGGGCTTGCAAAGCGCAAATCTTGATCTTCAAGACAGAAACGAAAGACTTAAAAAGCAAAGAGAAGAATTGTATGTCGAGAACTTGAGCTTGCAAGATGCAAACGGAGCGCTAACGGCTAGAAACCAAGAGCTAGAAAGAAGTATAGAGCAAGGCGATGTGGCTCAGGCCGCAGACAACTCAAAAGAAATTGAGCTAGAAATTAAAAATGCCTCACTTTTATCTGAGCTACAAACACTTAAAGAAGAACTTGAATTTGCCAAGGTGCAACAACAAGCATTTGAGCAAGGCGCACCAATACCAAAGGTGAGGAAAAATTCAAAGGGTAAGTTCACAAATCCTATGAGATACGGTGAAGAGTACGAGCAACAAGGTTTTGTAAGCTTTTTTGCAAACGGTGAAAAATAATAATGTTTAATGATAATTTAAACCAAAAGGACACTTGTAAGAATTTGGAGATTTTAGCGCCGGCGGGTTCTGCCGAGGCGTTAAAAGCTGCTGTTTTTGCAGGTGCTAATGCCGTGTATATAGGAGGTAGCCTATATAGCGCAAGGGCAAATGCCACAAATTTTACAAATGAGGATATAGAGTGGGCGGCGAAATTTTGTCGCGTGAGAGATGTAAAACTTTATGTCGCTGTAAATACCTTGATTAAAAACAATGAGATAGACGAGGTGTTGCAGTTTATAAAATTTTTATGCGAAATTTCCGTGTCGGCAATAATCGTGCAAGACATGGGACTTTTGTCGCTTATTAGGGAAGTGGCGCCAGACCTAGAAATTCATATATCTACTCAAGCAGCGGTGCAGTCGCCTTCGGCTATGAAAATTTTAGAAAAAGTCGGTGCAAAGCGAGTAGTGCTTGCAAGGGAACTGTCTATAAATGAAATAAAAGAAATAAGAAATGCGTCGGATTTGGAGCTTGAGGTGTTTGTTCACGGTGCGCTTTGTATGTGCCTTTCGGGCAGGTGCTATTTCAGTGCGCTCTTAGGCTCTAGAAGTGGCAACAGGGGCAAATGTGCCCAGCCATGTAGGCTGCCTTTTTCGGCAAAAAATACAGGGGAATACAGCCTAAGCCTAAAAGACTTGAGTTTTATTGAAGACGTGAAAAAACTTAGTGATGCGGGTGTGAAATCCCTGAAAATCGAGGGAAGAATGAAAAGGGCAGAGTATGTTGCAGCGGCAACACTCGCGACGGATTACGCCGTAAAAGGTGAAAAAATTCCCGAGGATTTAAAAGAAAATCTTAAAAATGCATTTTCGAGATCGGGCTTTACAAAAGGATATTTACAAGGTGAAATAGGCAAAGAAATGTTCGGAATAAGAACTAAAGAGGATGTAATATCGGCAAACTCTAAAGTTTATTCCGATTTAAAACTCATATATAAAGACGAAAGAAGACGTGTTGCACTAGACATGGAATTTTCTTGCAAAGAAAACGACTATCCGCATATTACAGTTTATGACGACAAGAAAAATTTTGTCAAAATTTCGGGCAAAAACAAGGCGCAAACGGCGATAAACGTCGCTTTAAGCGAAGAAAATTTAAAGGCAAGACTGTCAAAACTTGGCGGTACGCCTTACTTTATAAATGAATTTAAGGCGAAAATTGACGAAAATCTCTCGCTTAGCGTGTCGGATATAAACGGGATGCGACGTGAAGCGATAGAAAAAATTGAGGCTTTAAGAGAACAATCAAAGCAAATTGAATTTAGAAGTGCTCATAGGAAAAAATACGAAAATAAGCAAAGTCAAAAAATGTCTTTTGTCGGAATTTTTAGAACGAAAAAACAAATGCCGAAGGATTTGAGCTTTTTTTCTAAGGTTTATCTGCCTATTTCCGAGCCAATATCTGACTTTTTAGAAATAAAAAGCATGGGCGTAGACATAGGTGCCTATACACCACAAACATTTTTTGGTAAAGAAAATGTAGTTAAAAACTTGATGAAAAACCTAAAAAACAGCGGAATAGACGAGTTTTTATGTAGTGATTTAAGTACGATAGAGATTTGCAATAGCATAGGAGCAAAGGCTCAGGGTGCGTATTCTTTAAACGTGACAAACGATGAGAGTTTAGCTTTTTATAAAAATTTAGGGCTTAGCAGTGTTGAGCTGTCTTTTGAGTTAAATGAAAGAGAATTAAAAAGTGTAAGTGGAGACATAGACAAGGCGCTTATGGTATATGGCAGACAAAGTCTGATGACAGTTAGAAATTGTCCGCTTACAAATTCAGAAAAACCATGTAAGAACGCCGGAGATTGTGACGCGCTTACGGATAGAAAAAATATGCAGTTTCCGATTGTTTGTAAAAATTACAGCGACAAAAAATCGAGCTTTAGAAGCATAGAAATTTTAAACAGCGTTCCTTTGAGTTTGAGCGATAGAATGAATGAAGTTAAAAATGTAAACTTGGCGGTAATGAGATTTACTGTGGAAAATGCTGTTGAAATAAATGAAGTCATTCAGGCGTTTATAAACGGCAAAAAACTGCCTTTTGACTACACGAGAGGGCTTTTTTATAGAGGAGTTTTATAGATTTATAAAATGTTGAAAACTATGTTGAAAGTGTTGACAACTTTGTTAAAAGTGCTTAAAACAAGCCAAAAATGAACAGAATGTGAGGAAAAAGCTAATGTTTAATTCTAATAAAGAAAATAAGCTTCAAATTTTAAAGCTAAGAGAAAACGCAGTTTTGCCTAAAAGGGCGACAGACGGCAGTGCGGGTTTTGACATATACGCAAACATATCAGAAGAGCTTGTTATAGGCGCAGGGGAGACGGCTGTGATACCGACAGGATTTGCGGTGAAACTTCCACTAAACACGGCTGGAATGATTTACACAAGGAGTGGGCTTGGTATAAAGCACGGAATAGTGGTAAAAAACGGAGTGGGAGTAATAGACTGGGACTACAGGGGTGAGGTTCACGTAGGACTTCTTAATGTGTCGGACAAGCCGTATGCGATACAGCCAAACGAAAGAATAGCACAGCTTGTGGTGACACCCGTAGTTATACCCGAGCTTTGCTGTGTTGAAAGTTTAGACGAAACAGACAGAGGCGACGGTGGGTTTGGCAGTACCGGAAAAGGGTGAAAATAAAATTTACAAATTACTAAAATATTTTAGCTTGTGATAAATCATGAATTATAGTATAATGTAGTTTAATCTGTCAATTTGGCAGAAAACAAGTATAAGCGAGTAATGCTTTAAAAAGGAGCATGTGAATATATGGCAAGAAATACTAGGGGAAAATCCTTTCTTCGCACACTGCAAAGGGAGATAGGAATAGATTTAGGAAGCGCAAATACAAGGATATATCTAAAAGGTTCGGGCATAGTTTTGGACGAGCCTTCGGTTGTTGCCTTGGATAAATATACAAATGAAATAGTAGCCGTCGGCAAGTCTGCAAGAGATATGACAGGTAAAAACGGCGAGTCTATTATTTTAGTAGAGCCTATAAGGCAGGGCGTTGTAGCCGACTTTGAAGTTTGCGAGGCTATGCTTCGTGGCTTTATTAAAAAAAGCATACCGTCAAACTTTTTGAGTAAGCCCAGAATAATCATGGGCATACCATCAAATGCGACAGAAGTAGAGAGAAATGCATCGGAAGACATGGCAAAACAAGTAGGTGGAGCCGATATAAGCCTTATAGAGTCGACACTTGCAGCGGCAGTGGGCACTGGTTTTTCGCCTGCATCGCCAAAGGGCTTTATGGTTATAAACATAGGTGCGGCTATAAGTGAAGTCGCTGTTATTGCACTTGGAGATGTAATAAAATCCGAGACCACAAGACATGCAGGAAACGCAATAGACGAGGCGATAATGGAGCATGTTGGAAAAGTGCATAAGATAAAAATAGGAAAACTAAGTGCTTGTCAGATTAAAACAGACGCAGGCTGTATGCCTGTGCTTGACGACGAGTTTTTAAACAATATAGAGATTAAAGGCAGAAGTATTGCCGATAATTTGCCAAAAAGCATAAGACTTGAAACTGAAGAGATAAGGGAAATTATAAGGAGCACACTTCAAAAGGTTATAAAAACTGTTATAAAAGTGTGCGAAAAACTTCCAGCAGAGCTTTCAGCCGATGTTTTAGACCAAGGCGTTATTTTGTCGGGAGACACTATGCAGATGAAGGGCATAGAGGACTATTTCATAAAAGAGCTAGGTCTTAAAGTTATTTTATCGGAGAAAAAAGGCCACTGTGTAATAAGCGGAGTAGGCCAAAGCCTTGATGCTACTATAATAAGCAGACAGGCGAGAATGAGAAACAGATAAAAATTTTATGCCGAAAACAAAACGGCGGAATGGAGCATTAAAAAGTGAAAGGTTTTGTAAGAAGCAACACTTTTAAGGTGATGGTTATATTAATTGTTCTTCTCGTAGGATTAATGGCTATATCGAGAGCTACAAATAACACCACTTTGCAAAGTTTGTTTGGCTTCTTTTTGACACCAATGCAAGAGGTTGCATCGGTTGATACAAGTGAGTATGAAAATTACTCAAAAGAAGAACTTGCGGTTTTATATGCACAGCTTGTTGAAGAAAACGTTGAGCTTAGAAATCAGCTTGTAGACTACTATGAGATTAAACAGGAAAATGAACAGTACGAGGGCGCGCTTAATATGCAGGAGCAAAACCCTCAGCTTGATTTGATTGTTGCACTAGTAATAGGAAAAGATCCGCTTGATGTGTCTTATAATTTTTCGATAAATAAAGGATATCTTGACGGAGTTGAAAAAGGTGATCCAGTAGTAAGTGAGCAGGGCATAGTGGGAGTTGTAAGCCAAGTCTACTCGACATCTTCGTATATAACCACAATTTTTTCTGAGGATATCGGAATAGGCGCTATTTCAAATGAATTTAGCGAAATAGGCGTTGTAGAGGGCGACATGACTCTTCTAGACGAGGGCTATGTGAGAATGAGCTATCTTACAAAAGATACTCAAATAAAAGAGGGTACAATAATTTCGACCTCGGGAACTACAGGTTTGTTTCCTGCCGACTTTCTCATAGGCCGTGTAAAATATATTGCAAACTCGGCAGAAGATGCATCTGTATATGCGGCAATTGAGCCGTTTGAAGACATTAAAAATATATCGTCTGTATATATAGTCACAAATTTCTCGGGTAAAAACGATATAATACTAGAACAAGGACAAGATGACACATTACAGCAAAGCCAAGATGGCGAAAACGAAAGCGAGCAGTCGCAGGGTTAATAAATGATTTAGGGATATGGGGTGAAAAAATTTGGCAAGAAACAGAGCGATAAGGCTGACGATTTTCTTTTTGGAAATTGTAATACTTCATATGTGGGGTCAAACTATTAATGCCGACATGCAGTTCATTCCTGTTTTTGTCTTGCCTGCCCTCATAGCAATTTGTCTGTTAGAAACAGATATGACAGCGGTGTACTTTGGTGTTTTTTGCGGAATACTGCTAGATTTTTCTTCGGGCTCTATAATTGGAACGTATGCGGTGCTTCTTTGTGTGCTTTGCCCTATGGTAAGCCTTGTGGCAAAGAAAATTAAAAATATAAGCCTGCTTAGGGCCTGGATAGTTGGTTTTTTCTTTATATTCATATTCTGCATATACAACTGGTTTATTGGATATGTAACAAAGGACTATTCACAACAAGCGCTTGCACTAATTAACTTTTACGTGCCAAAATATTTTTACACCTTATTACTTGTGCCAGTGGCATATTTAATAAATTTGGGGATTTTTATAGGACTTAGACCACCGAGGATAGGCGAAAGAAAAGGCAAAAAAGTTAGAAAGATATAATTTGCGGTGAAGTTAAAGAAAGGAAAAATTCACCTTTTAATAATATGTTTTGAAAGCGGAATTTAGAGTAATTTATTATGAAAAAAAATATGCAAATATTCGTATGTGCTGTTATAATTTGCGTTGTCGCAGTTATATATATTGTAAGGCTTGGACAGTGGCAACTGGTGCAGGGAGAGAATTTTGCCGAGCAATCTGCAAGTAGCAGCGAGTTGTACGTAAGCCTTGATGCAGCGCGTGGCGAAATTCTGGACAAAGACGGAAATGTGCTTGTCGGCAACACGAATATATACAATATTTCTTTAAATGCGATAACCATGGGAGACGATAGAAACCCCACAATACTAAACACTATAACAGTGCTAGAGTATATGGGGCAAGAGTGGATAGACGAGCTTCCAATATATGTAAACAGTGACGGAACCTACTCTTTTATAGCAGAAGACGAAGACGAAATTGCTTACTTAAAGGGCGAAAATATGCTTGATATACACGAGGGTGCAACTGCACAAGAATGTATGGAAGAGCTTATAGGCCGCTATAACTGTGAAGAGTATAATCCTTGGCAGGCAAGGGACATAGTATCTGTAAGATATAATATGACCATTATGCGTTTTAGCCTTTCTGATCCATATGTAATAGCCTCGGATGTAAGCCTTGAGGCGGTAGAAATGATTAAAGAGCAAACATCCGATTTGCCAGGAATAGAAGTCGAAATTTCTACAAAAAGAAACTATATCGACGGCACAACGGCACCTCATATAGTGGGAACTATGGGTGCGGTTACTCAGGAGCAGTACGACAGATTTGTAGAGGAAGATAAACTTTATTCATCGGATAATCCCGGCGGTTATTTGTACTCTGATATAACAGGACAAAGCGGAATTGAACATTATTATGAAGACATATTAAGGGGAACAAGGGGACTGCAAACTGCCGTTTATGACGACGCAGGAAACATGACAGGAATGGAAATGGTAAGCGAAACTGAACCCGGAGACAATGTGTATCTAACAATTGACAGTACTCTGCAACAGGTTGCAACATTTGCACTTCAAGAGGCGATAGAAGAGGCCGACAACCCCGATTTTAAATCAGGTGCCGTGGTGGTTTTAGACGTTGAAACTTTCGGCGTTTTGGCGGCGGCGACCTATCCAACATTTGACTTAGAATTATACGAAAGCGACGAGTTATACTACAATTCTCTGTTCGAGGACGAGGACTTGCCTTTGTTTAATAGGGCAATAAACGGTGCATTTACACCGGGCTCGGTTATGAAACCTGCAACGGCTATTACAGCACTTGAAGAAAATATTGTTAATGATAGTTTTACTTATACTTGTAACGGTTCATACGACCATTATCCAGACTCGCCTATAGGTTGTCTTGGATATCATGGAGACGTAAATGTGTATGACGCAATGGCTCATTCTTGCAATGAGTATTTTGCAGAGCTTGGCAGAATTACAGGTATTCAAAGACTTGAAGTATATTACAATCTGTTAGGGCTTGGAACTAGCACTGGTATAGAGATATATGAAAATGTAGGTAACATGACAAACCCAGATGACTATGAAGCAATTCATAACACTCCTTGGGTTGACGGTATTACATCTCATGCGTCTATCGGACAGGCAGATGACTCCTTTACACCACTGCAAATCGCAACATACACTGCAACAATTGCAAATGACGGAGTGAGACTGCAAACACATTTAACAGATAAAATAACCGATTACTTAGGTGAAGAGACAATTTTGGATTACGAACCAGTAGTCATGCAAGATACAGGAATTTCGCAGTACAATATCGATATTGTGCAAGAAGCGATGAGGCAGGTTGCATCAAGTGGTTATACGGCGGTAACATTTAGACACTATCCAATAGAAATAGCTGCAAAAACAGGTACTGCCGAGACAGATATAGAGGCAAACAACAGCTTGTTTATAGGATATGCGCCATATGACAATCCTGAAATTGCCGTAGCAGTAGTGCTAGAATATGCCAGCTCCAGTGTGACGGCGCAAAGCATTGCAAAGCAAGTTTTGGACTATTATTTTTATGACACTATACCTTGGAATTTTGAATAATTATTCCTAACTTAGACAAAAACTATGAAAACTAACGAATTTTGCACTGTAAATATGTGTAAAAATATCGAAAATAACCTATAAATTGTAAGTTGTGCAACAAACAGAAAAAGTATTTTTGTGACACTATACAAAAATAGCATTATGAAATAATAAATTTTGACTAATTTAAAAAACTGTGATATGATATAAGCGAGGTATAATCTTATGGGAACAGTAACGCTTGTCGCCTCTGGCAAAGGAGGAGTGGGCAAGTCGACAGTCTGTACGGCACTTGGTATTGCCATGGCAAAAAAGAAAAATAGAGTTTTGCTAATTGACTGTGATGCAGGGCTTGGCAGCCTTGACAAAATGACAGGTGTAGAAGAAAAACTTGTCTATGACATGGGGGATCTGATAGCGGGCAATTGCTCGGTTGAAGATGCGGTTTACCGTGTGTCAAAAGATGATGAGCTTTATTTATTGGCCGCCGTATCAAGTGGCGATAATATGCCAAATGAAGAGCAAATGAAAAAACTTGTGACGCTGTTTAGAGATTATTATGACCACATTATACTCGACTGTCCGGCAGGACTTGGAAGCGGATTTAAGGCGGCAAGCGCTGCTGTCGACAATGCGCTGATAGTATGCACGTCGGACCCTGTGTCGGTGAGGTCGGCCTCTTTGGCAGCACAAGCCTTGTACAGCCGTGGAGTAGAAAATAATAGACTTATTATTAACAGATTTAATTTAGAAAATTTCGACAAGGCGAAGATGATGGAAGATTTAGACAAGGTGATAGACCTTGTGGGGGTAAAACTTGTCGGAGTAATTTTTGAAGATTTGATGTTTGCCGTGTCTGTACTTAAGGGTAATTTGCCAAGTATAAAAGCACCTGCTATGCTTTGCATAGAAAGAATTTGTCAAAGACTAGAGGGCAATGCTGTTCCTTTGGTAATTTAGCAGGCGAGAAAACAGCAGTATTAACGAAAGGGTGGGAAATATGAATATCGCGCTAATAGCACACGACGCAAAAAAAGAATTGATGGTACAGTTTTGTATTGCATACTGCGGTATTCTGAGCCGTCATACTCTATGCGCCACCGGAACTACCGGAAAAATGGTAATGGAAGCAACCGGTTTGGATATCCAAAGATTTTTAAGCGGTTCTCAAGGTGGAGGACAACAAATTGCCGCAAGAATTGGATACAACGAAATAGATTTACTTATGATGTTTAGAGATCCTCTAAATCCTAAGCCAAACGAGCCAGACGATATAAATCTTCTAAGACTTTGTGACATGCATCATATTCCTGTTGCTACAAATTTAGCAACCGCAGAGGTGCTTATCCACGGCCTTGAAAGAGGAGATTTAGACTGGAGAAATATAGTAAAAAATTAAGGCGAAGACAGCGGAAGAGTAGTGTGGAATTTTTTCTAAAGAGAGGGACAGTTTGCTGAAATGTCCTGTGAAAATTTGCGTGAAGACACCGAAGGAGCCTCCAAGAAATTGGCGTAGCTGTGCGTTAAACAGACCTTAGAAAGTGATTTTTCACTTAAAAAAAGGGTGGTACCGCGAAATTAAAACCTCGCCCCTTAGAGCTTTAGAAATAAGCTCGGGGTGGGGTTTTTTATTATTATAAATCAAAAAATAAAGGAGATGACAAAGTGAAACTTGTGACAAGTGGCCCTAAGGGTACAAACGACTTAATGCCAAAACAAACAGACAAACTACAGGTAGTAGAAAAGGTGATGAGAGACCATGCGGCATTAAGCGGAATTAAGGAAATAAGAACACCGGTGTTTGAGCATACAGAGCTATTTTTAAGAGGCGTGGGCGACACCACCGACGTGGTAGAAAAGCAAATGTATACCTTTGAAGACAAGGGCGGAAGAAGCATAACACTTAGACCCGAGGGAACAGCGGGAGTGGTCCGCGCAATGCTTGAAAGCGGAATTTACAACGATGGTTATCCCGTAAAACTTTTTTATTTTACAACTTGCTATAGATACGAGAAGCCACAAAAAGGAAGATACAGAGAGTTTACTCAGTTCGGAGTTGAAATGTTTGGTACTGCTCACCCAATGGCAGACGCGAACTTGATTATATTTGCAAATGGACTTTTAGAAAAACTTGGGCTTGACGACTGCTCGCTTGAGATAAATTCAATAGGCTGTAAGACTTGTAGGGCACAGTATCATCAAAAACTTAGGGAATATTTTGCCTCAAAAGAAGTATGTGGGACTTGCAGTGGCAGGCTGGAAAAAAATCCTATGAGAATTTTGGACTGCAAAAGCCCTTCGTGCAAAGAGCTTGCAAAAGATGCACCGATGATAACAGATTATCTATGTGAAGAGTGTGAAGACCACTTTACAAAGGTGAAAAATTATCTTGAAGTCGCAGAAATAGACTATATAGTAAATCCACAAATAGTAAGGGGACTTGACTATTATTCCAGAACGGTTTTCGAGTTTGTCTCAAAACATTTAGGCGCACAAAGCACCGTGTGTGGCGGTGGCAGATACGACGGGCTTGTAGAAGAAATAGGCGGAAACCCAACTCCTGCTCTTGGTTTTGGCGCGGGAATTGACAGAATAGTCTTAGCTATGGAAGAAAAAGGCGTAGAGTTTACACCTCCTGTAGGATGTGAAGTTTATGTTGCGTCCATAGGCGAAAAAGCACTTGAAAAATCGCTTAGTATCGCGAAAAATTTGAGAGAAAGCGGAGTCTCGGCAGATTATGATATCTGTGGCAGAGGGCTTAAAGCGCAAATGAAGTATGCCGATAAAATCGGTGCGAAATACACACTTGTGCTTGGAGATAACGAAATAGAAACAGGAGAAGCCGAGCTTAAAAACATGCAAAGTGGAGAAAAAGTGAAAGTCTTGATAAATGGGAACTTTGCAACAGAGTTTTTGGATAAAACCATAGAGAGTATGTTAAAATAAAAGGAGTAGAAAAAATGAAAACAGAGACAATTAAAGGACTAAAGCGCAGTCATTACTGCGGAGATTTAAGAAAAGAAAACGTGGGTGAAAAAGTCACGCTTTTTGGCTGGTGCGCTAAACAAAGAGATTTAGGTCAGCTTATATTTATTGACTTAAGAGACAGAACAGGCATAACTCAACTTGCGTTTGACGAGGGCACCGACAAGGCAGTTTTTGAAAAAGCATTTGCAATAAGAGGAGAGTACGTCTTGGCGGCAGTGGGAACTGTGCGTGAGAGAAGCTCAAAAAATAAAGACATTCCGACAGGCGAAATCGAAATTGCCGTTGAGGAATTAAGAATACTAAACGCATCCGAGACCACACCTTTTGAAATAGTGGAAAACTCAAATGCAAATGAGGAACTAAGATTAAAATACCGCTACTTGGATTTAAGACGTGCAGACGTGCAAAAAAATATCATAATGAGAAGTAAAATCGCAAAAGTTACAAGGGATTACTTTTACGACAACGAGTTTATTGAAATAGAAACTCCGATACTAATGAAATCAACTCCAGAGGGAGCAAGGGACTATCTTGTGCCAAGCCGTGTGCACAAAGGCAGTTTCTACGCACTTCCACAGTCTCCTCAACTTTACAAACAACTTTCAATGGTGGCAGGATTTGACAGATATATTCAGCTTGCAAAGTCGTTTAGAGATGAAGATTTAAGAGCCGACAGACAGCCTGAGTTTACACAAGTAGACTGCGAAATGTCGTTTGTTGACATGGACGATGTTCTAGAGATAGGCGAAGGATATATGAAACGCCTGTTTAAAGAAGTTTTAAATGTAGACGTTCCAACTCCATTCCCAAGAATAACTTATAATGAGGCTATGGAAACTTACGGAAGTGACAAACCAGACACAAGATATGGCATGAAAATATGCGACATATCAGAAATCGTAAAAGACTGCGGATTTGGCGTGTTCTCTAATGCGATAAAAGACGGTGGTTCTGTAAGGGCAATAGTTGCAAAAGATGCGGTTAACACACTTACAAGAAAAGAAGTCGACAAGCTTACAGAACATATAAGAGGTATAGGCGGTAAGGGTATTGCTTGGTCAAGACTTACAGCAGATGCGACAAGTTCTTCCTTTGCAAAATTTCTAAGCGAAGAAGAAATGACTGCAATTTATGAGAAAACAGGAACGACTACAGGCGACGTTTTACTTATAATTGCCGACACAGACACGGGTAGTGTGCTTTCTCAACTTGGCGCTTTAAGACAAATAGTTGCAAAAAAACTAGATATTATCCCAGAACAATTTAACTTCCTATGGGTTGTAGAGTTCCCATTCTTTGAGTTTGACAAGGAAAATAACACATGGATTGCAATGCACCACCCATTCACCTCTCCTCTTGACGAGTGCCTAGAATATCTTGAAGAGGACAAAGGCGCAGTGCGTGCAAAAGCATATGACATGGTGCTAAACGGCGTTGAGCTTTCAAGTGGTTCGATAAGAATAACCGACTCAGAGCTTCAAGGAAGAATGTTCAAGCTATTAGGACTAAGCGAAGAAGAAGCGCAGGAGAAATTTGGTTTCTTGACAAACGCTTTCAAATACGGTGCACCTCCACATGGCGGATTTGGCATAGGATTTGATAGACTTGTAATGCTAATGCTAGACGCAGACAGCATAAGAGATGTCATAGCATATCCAAAAGTGCAAAACGCAAGCGAGCTTATGACCATGGCACCGTCGGTGGTGGACAAGGTTCAACTTGATGATTTAGGGATAGAGATTTCTAAATAATTGAGAATTGAGAATGGAGAATTGTGGTGAAAATCCTTTGGTTTTTTTAATTAAAGCTTTACTCGATTTTTCTCGAAAAATTGCAGGTTCTTAGGACTGAGTCCTAAGTCGTTTTCCGCAGAAAACGAAACCCAATACTTTCTAAAACGCAGGAAAGGTGAATTGAAATGTCCGGTGGACATTTCAAGAGGAAAACCCTCGTCGGGGGTTTTCCTCTTTAGTTAATAGTGGAGAATCGTGGTGAAAATCCTTTGGATTTTGTGGAAACCTTGCGGGCAAACACATAGGTTTGCCCCTACATTATATTAATGAATTTTGCGAAAATCGCACTGGCGACCAATGGTCGCCCCTACACCATAATTTCAGGTTTTCATTGTAGGGGCGGATTCCATATCCGCCCGAAATCCACCACAATTTTTTATATAAGGAGGATAAAATGGGAAAGATAGTTGCCATTGGTGGCGGTGAAATATCAAAAAAACAAACGCTAAAAATAGATAAATTTATTGTAAGTTTAGCAAAAAAAGATAAGCCTAAAGTCTTGTTTATCCCGACAGCGTCGAGTGATGCCAAAGGCTATATTGATGGCGTTTCTGATTATTTTTCATCCTTAAACTGCATTGTAGATAGTTTGTGTTTGACACACGAAATCCTATCAGAAAATGAAATAAAAGATAAAATCGTAAATACTGATATCGTCTATGTGGGTGGAGGAAACACTCGCAAAATGATGAGTATATGGAAAGAAAAAAATGTTGGTACTTATCTAAAACTAGCCTATGACAAAGGTGTTGTTCTCTCTGGTCTTAGTGCTGGCTCAATTTGTTGGTTTAAATGGGGGCATAGCGATAGTGATACTTATGAAAATGGATATGAATGTGAGTTTTCAAAAGTAAATGGATTAGGTATTTTAAACTTTGCCAATTGCCCTCATTATAATGAAAATGGAAGAGATGGGTTTGATAAAATGATACTGCAAGATGACATTGACGGCATTGCGCTAGAAGACTGCACTGCCTTGGTGGAAATTGATGGAGAATTTAGCATAATAAAATCAGATGATACCCGAAATGCCTTTCTTTTAAGCAATAATTTAGATGGTTTGGTTAAACGTGAACTTAAAAGCGGGATAGTTAATGTTTAGCTTATTATTTTAAAATCTATAATGATGATAGATTGTTTTAAAAGAAAAAGTTTTTAATATAGGTTGTATTTATCCTATTTTTGGCGTATAATATAGATGAGGTGATAATCTATGTTAGTAAATACAAATAATTTAGTCGCAATGACAGAGGCAAATCAAAACTTTTCAAAAGTAATTCGCTTAGTAGACGAGAACGGAATGGCTGTTATTCTCAAAAACAATAAGCCACGATATGTATTGGTTGATTTTGATGAATATGATGAAATTCAAGAACTGCGAGCAAAAAGGGCAAAAACAATATCAGAAACAGCCGATTTTTTAATTGATGAAAACTTAGAGGCATTTAAGGAGTTGGCAAAATGATACTGCTCACAGTAAGTGAAATTATATCTATTCATAGTAAACTTACCGCTAAAACTGGTGGATTAGATGGAATAAGAGATATTTCGCTTTTGGAGTCTGCTGTTGCAAGTGTAAATAAATCTTTTGGTGATGTTGAGAAGTATCCTACACCATAATTTCAGGTTTTTATTGTAGGGGCGGATTCCATATCCAATGCCACGAACTTAAGAAAGAATGTAATAAAAAGAACAAGTAGAAATAAAACT
>CAYJIA010000040.1:0-19595 GCA_964370115.1 uncultured Eubacteriales bacterium | reverse complement strand
AACGTAGGGCAAGGGCTCTGCTCTTGCCTCGCCTAAAAAACTTTTAATCAAAAAAATGCGAAGCATTTCACCAAAACTCTTCACTCTTCACTAAAAAGAGGAAAACACCAAAGGCTCTGCCTTTTGAAACCGCAAATTTTTGTAAAAATTTGATTAAAACTTTTAATCAAAAAAACGCTTGCGTTTTCACCTCAATTATTAATTATTCATTATTAATTATTAACTATTAACTATTTTCTTCCCCATCAAAACTCCCATTACAGACGCCATCATCAGGCCTCTTGTCCATCCACTTGAGTCGCCTAGACAGTGAAGATTTTCTATGTTTGTGTTAAAGTCTTCGTCCATTTTCACCTTGTTGCTATAAAACTTTAGCTCTGGTGAATACAACAAGGTTTCTATTGATGCAAAACCAGGCACTACATGGTCTACCGCTTGAATAAAGTTTATTATGTTCATCATCGCCCTATACGGCATTGCAGAGCTAATGTCGCCCGCAACGGCGTCTGGCAGACTTGGCCTTACATTTGAGTTTGCAAGCTCTTTTTGCCATGTTCTTTTGCCGTCTAATATATCGCCGTACCTTTGCACTAGTATAGAACCGCTTGCAAGCATATTTGTAAGCTCGCCTATTTTTTGTGCGTAGGCTATAGGTTGATTAAAAGGCTCTGTAAAATTATGAGAGCAAAGTATTGCAAGGTTTGTGTTGCCCGACTTTAATTCTTTATATGAATGCCCGTTTACAACGGCTAAATCGTTGTCGTAGTTTTCTTGGCTTACAAATCCGCCAGGATTTTGGCAGAAAGTCCTCACCTTGTTTTTAAATGGTTTTGGGTATCCAATCAGCTTTGACTCATAAAGCACATTGTTTACCTCTTCCATTATCTCATTTCTTACTTCTACCCTCACACCTATATCGACTGTTCCGGGTTGATGCATTATTTTGTGGGTTCTACATAGGTTTTCTAGCCAATCTGCGCCTTTTCTGCCTGTTGCAATGACGGTTTTTTTAGAAAAAATTTCAAAACTCTCGTTTTTAGCGGTTACTTTTACGCCCTTACATACTTCGTTTTCTAAAATAAGGTCGTCACATCTTGCACCAAAGATTATTTCCACGCCGTTTTGTATCAAATATTCTTGAATTTTGCCGTATATTTCCTGTGCCTTTTCGGTTCCCAAATGTCTTATCGGACAGTCGACTAGTTTAAGTCCTGCCTGTATTGCTTTTTTTCTTATCTCTTTAATTTTTTCATTTTCGCCCACGCCCTCTACCTTGGTGTCTGCACCAAACTCTAGGTAAATATCGTCTGTGTATTTTATTAGTTCCTCGGTTTTTTCTTCACCTATCAACATTGGCAAATCTCCGCCTACTTCGGGGCTTAGCGAAAGTTTTCCGTCAGAAAAAGCACCTGCACCAGAAAAACCAGTTGTTATATGGCAATATGGCTTGCAGTTTACACATTTTTTTGTCTTAATTTTTGGGCAGTATCTCTCCCCTATCGGTCTTCCTTTTTCAAGTAATATTACTTTTTTATTTTTGTTGTTTCTAACAATTTCAAACGCCGTAAAAATTCCCGCAGGCCCTGCACCCACTATAAGTATATCGCAGTTCATTATTTGTCCTCCTATAAAAGTTTTAATCAAATTTTTCAAAAAAGCTGTCAAAGACTGTTTAACAATCTCTGACAGCTCATTTTAACATAAAACTTTCAAGTGTACTATTAATTTTTTGTTAAATTTCCTAATTTTCGTTTTTGGCATATACTTTTTTACCCGCTTTTACGCTCACTGCATTAGCTATCATGCTCACTACAATTGACGATGCAAAAGAGCTTGCCATTGCAATACACGCAAACAAAGGTCCGTTAGACGTTGTAAATCCGCTTGCAGCTGCTGGCACAAACGCCACCATAAACCCTGTAATCATTCCTGCCCATGCACCTGCCTTGTTTATGCCTTTCCAGTGAAGAGTTAGCACGTAAGGAGCCAAGAACGAACCCGAAATTATACCCCAAGAGTAGGACATTAAGGCAATAATAGATGTGTCGCTCACTGCTATTATAAAGCTTAGTCCAACAAATAAAAGGCAAAACAGTCTTGTTAAATTTGCGGTTTTCTTGCTTTCCATATTTGGTGCAAAAGTCTTTTTAACAAAATCCATTACAAGTGTAGAACAGGCTGTAAGGCTAATTCCCGACAAGGTCGATACCGACGCAGAAATTAAAAGCACTAGGATGACTCCTACTAAAATATCTGGCAGCCCTGCCATTTGTAGCATGTTTGGCACTAGGTAGTCTGTTCCGCCCTCGGGCAAAGCAGAGCCAAAGAAAAGGTGCGACAAAGAGCCTATAAAGTATCCGCCACCTGCAATTACAAATGCAAATACAGTTGATATTACAACGCCTCTTTTTACCTCTTTTTTGTCTTTAATTCCATAGTATTTATGCACCATTTGAGGCAGTCCCCATGTGCCAAAACTTGTCATTAGAACAAGAGATATTAGCGATATAAAACTTTGATTAGAAAGCGGAGCCATTTGGTTTTCGTTCATGTACTCTATCATGTTGCCTACGCCGTTTGCAAGTCCACCTACTTGAGGCGACATCACAACAAGTGCAACTAGCACCACAACGCCTATTATCATCACAAAACCTTGCACAAAGTCTGCCTTGAGCATTGCTGTGTATCCGCCAAGGACTATGAGCAACGCGCTTGCTATGGCGATTATCACCATACAAACGGTCTCATCTATTCCTAAAATAACGGTACAAACACTTGTAAGACCTTTGTAAACCGACGCCGAGTACGGTGTTAAAAATATAAATATTACAAGACATGAGAACAGCCTCATTGCAGAGCTGTTAAACTTATGTTCAAAAAGCTGTGGCATGGATTTAATCTTGTGTTTTTTTGTGATTTCCCTTGTCTTATTTGCAAGCACCAGCCACGCAAGAAGCGAGCCAAATATTGCATTTCCAAGGCCTACAAGCACACTCCAAAGACCAAAGTTCCAACCACTTCCGCCTGAATATCCTATGAACATTACCGCAGAAAAATACGAAGTACCGTAGCTAAGCGCAGAAATCCACGCGCCGGCGTTTCTTCCCCCAACTGTAAAGCTCGCCATGCCTGACGAAGACTTCGAGTGCATAAGCGCAATTGCAAGCATCAAAATGCCATATAACGCAATCACTATGATAATTGTAATCTGTGTGTCCATAATAACTCTCCTTGTTTCGCACTTTAAAGCTTTTATGCTTTTATGCTTTTATTCGTTAAAGCGTGCTTATAGTATAACACATAATTTTTAATAAATCAATAGTTTTTTACGACTTTTAAATATATTTTATTTTGCTTGAAATTTTGGCTGAAATCTTGTTATAATAACACAAATCAGAAAAATTGGAGGACAAAATGACAAATAAAACTATTACCATAGTCGGAACAGGGCTACTAGGCGGAAGCTATGCCATGGCTCTCACACAGGCTGGCAACACCGTGTATGGCATTGACATAAACAAAGAGAGCATAGATTTTGCCATAGAAAATAATTATATAAAAGACGGCGCCGTAGAAAATTATGAGGATTTTTTAAAAAAATCTGACATAGTGGTACTTTGCCTTTACCCCTCTACGCTCATTAACTGGGTCAAAGAAAATATTTGTCACATAAACAAAAACGCCCTCATAACAGATGTATGCGGAGTAAAGCAAAATGTAGTTAATGCCGTACAGGAAATAACCAAGCCTTATGGCGTAGAATTTTACTCTGCCCACCCAATGCGAGGAAAAGAGGTGTTGGGAATAAAAAATGCCGACAGCAAAATTTTCACCGACGGCAACTTTATTTTGACCCCCACCGCAGAAAACTCACAAACAGCAAAGGAACTTATAACAGATATGGCTAAAACCCTAGGTTTTTCCACTATTAGCACCTTGTCTTTAAGAGAGCATGACGAAATGGTCGGATATTTAAGCCAGCTCACCCACGCCATTGCAGTGAGCCTTATGACCACAAACGACAACATGAACTTGTCCTCATATTCTGGCGACAGCTTTAGAGATTTGACGAGAATTGCAAAAATAGACGAACATTTGTGGAGCGAGCTTTTTAGCCTTAACAAAGATATATTATGTCAAAATATCGACAGCTTCATAGATAATTTGTCCAAACTTCGAGAGTATATAAATCAAGATGATTTATACTCTATGAAAGAAATGTTTAGGCTCTCCACAAAAAGGCGCACCCACTTTGACAAGAAAGTTTAGTAAAATACTGACCACTTTTAATTTTCTTATGTTGACTTTGCCATGTAGAGTTACTATAATTATTATATAACAAAAAAATGAGAGGTATCGCTATGATAAACTATTCAAAGGACGAGGGCAAACTTTATCACATAGCCGTGGGTAAAGGTGAAGTCGGACGCTATGTTATTTTGCCGGGCGACCCTAAAAGATGCGAAAAAATTGCAAAGTATTTTGACAATCCCGTGCTAGTTGCCGACAACCGTGAGTATGTTACTTACACTGGAACACTTGACGGAGTTAAAGTGAGCGTTACATCTACTGGAATCGGTGGTCCGTCCACAGCGATTGCTGTAGAAGAGCTTGTAATGTGTGGCTGTGACACTTTTATAAGGGTAGGCACAAGCGGAGGAATGGACTTAGATGTTATGGCAGGCGACTTGGTAGTGGCAAATGCATCTATAAGAATGGACGGTACCAGCATGGAATACGCTCCGATAGAGTTTCCCGCCGTTGCAGATTTCGATGTAACCACCGCTTTGGTTGAGGCGTCAAAAAAGAGCGGAAAAAACTATCACGTGGGCGTGGTTCAGGCAAAAGACTCATTTTACGGGCAACATTCGCCACAAACTAAGCCCGTTTCCTATGAGCTAGAGCAAAAATGGCAGGCATGGCTAAGGCTTGGCGCAAAGGCATCAGAAATGGAAAGCGCAACATTATTTACCGTGTCGTCGTATTTAAAAGCAAGAGCAGGCGCCGTATTTGCCGTAATGGGAAACCAAGAAAGGGCAAAAAAAGGCATGTCAAACGACCTATGCCACGACACAGAATATGCAATAAAAACAGCAATAGAAGCGATAAGAATACTTATAAGAATGGATAATGCAGAATGCAGAATGTAGAATTGTGGTGAAAATGCTACGCATTTTTTAATCAAAACACGCCGTAGGCGTGAACCATAATTCTCAATTCTTAATTATGCATTCTCAATTATAAAAAGGAGGAAATATTATGTCAGCACCAACAGCACACAATACCGCAAAGAAAGGCGATATCGCCAAGACCGTTTTAATGCCAGGGGATCCACTAAGGGCAAAGTTTATAGCGGACACTTACTTAGAAAATGTAAAATGCTTTAACACTGTTAGAAACATGTTTGGCTATACTGGAACTTACAAAGGACGTGAAATATCTGTCATGGGAAGTGGCATGGGTATGCCGTCTATCGGTATTTATTCCTACGAACTTTATAGTTTTTACGAGGTTGAAAATATTATAAGAATAGGCTCGGCTGGCGCATTTAGCGACGATTTAAACGCCATGGACATAGTAATAGGCATGTCGGCTTGCACCGACTCAAACTATGTTTCACAGTACAATTTACCAGGTCATTATGCACCTACTGCTAGCTTTGAGTTACTTCAAAAAGCGGTAAATGTAGCGGCCGAAAAGGGCAAAAAAGTAACAGTGGGAAGCATTGTTTCTTCTGACGTTTTTTATGGCGCGGACAAAACCTCGGCAGACAGATGGAAAAGCATGGGCGTTTTAGCCGTTGAAATGGAGGCGGCAGCACTTTATATGAACGCTGCCTACCTTGGCAAAAAAGCACTTTGCATTTTAACCGTTTCTGACCATATTTACAAAGAGCAAAACTTAAGCCCCGAAGAGAGACAAACAAGCTTTAGAGACATGATGGAAATAGCCTTGGAGATTTAAAATGGAACAAGCTTTGATAAAAAATCTAATAGAAATGGCGATAAACGCCATGGATAATTCATACAGCCCCTACTCAAATTTTAAGGTAGGGGCGGCTCTTTTATGCAAAAACGGGCAAGTTATAACGGGTGCAAACATAGAAAATGCGGCGTATACCCCGACAAATTGTGCGGAGAGAACGGCGTTTTTTAAGGCTGTTTCAGAAAATATAAGAGAATTTAGCGCAATTTGTGTCGTAGGTGGAAAAGATGGAGTTTTGACAGACTTTACCGCTCCTTGTGGAGTCTGTAGGCAGGTAATGGCAGAGTTTTGCAGTGTGGAAAACTTTGAAATTATACTTGCAAAAAATGTGTGTGACTACAAAATTTTAAAACTCAAAGAACTCTTACCGCTAAGTTTTGGCCCCGACAATTTAAAGTGAGGAAAATATGAGCAAGTTTAAACGAATTTTTTTAATAGTAATCGACTCTTTAGGCATAGGCTTTGCACCAGACGCAAAAGACTATGGTGACGAGGGCTCAAACACCTTAGGCCATATTGCAAAATATGCTAAAAATTTTGCAATACCCAATCTTCAAAAGCTGGGGATTGCAAATTTATGCGACTTAAAAGGCATAAATCCCGTGGAAAATCCACTGGGTGCATTTTGTAAACTCTCCGAAAAAAGTGTGGGCAAGGACACCATGACAGGCCACTGGGAGATGATGGGCGTCACAACAAAAGAACCTTTTATCACCTTTACCGAAACAGGTTTTCCAAAGGAGCTTATCGACGAGATAGAAAAATATTCTGGAAGAAAAGTGGTGGGAAATAAATCCGCCAGTGGCACGGAAATTATAGATGAATTTGCCGATGAAGAAATAAACAATAACAGCCTAATCGTCTATACCTCTGCCGACTCCGTGCTTCAAATTTGCGGAAACGAAGAGACTATGGGACTCGAAAAACTATACGATTACTGCAAATTTGCAAGAGAAATCACGATGAAGGAACAGTGGAAAGTCGGAAGAATTATAGCAAGGCCGTATACGGGGCTTAAAAAAGGCGAGTTTAAACGAACCTCAAATCGCCACGACTATGCGCTTTCACCGCCTCATAAAACAACACTCGACAGACTCTCAGAAAAAGGTTTCGCCACTTTCTCTATCGGCAAAATAAACGATATTTTCAACGGCCAAGGCATCACCGAGTATGTTACTTCAAAGAGTTCTGTACAAGGAATGGAGCAAACCATAGAGGCGGTAAAAAACAAGGATTTTACTGGACTTTGCTTCACAAATTTAGTAGATTTTGACGCCCTGTGGGGACATAGACGAAACATACAAGGCTACGCCGACGAGCTGATGAAGTTTGACGAAAAACTAGGCGAATTATTGGCAGTTTTAAAAGATAACGACCTAGTGATGATAACCGCCGACCACGGCACAGACCCAAGTTTTAAAGGCAGTGACCACACAAGAGAGTATGTTCCGCTTATTATGTACGGAAAAAATTTAGACGAAACAGGAAAAATCCCCGACCACCACGGTTTTATGAGGATAGGGGAAATTGTTGAAGAGAACTTTTTTGATGATTGAGAATGAAGAATTGAGAATGGAGAATTGTTGTTCACGCCTTTGGCGTGTTTTAATCAAAAAACGCAATGCGTTTTCACCACAATTATTAATTATTCATTATTAATTATCAATTAAAAAAGCGGACAGGTTTTTTTAACCTGTTCGTTTTTTCGTTTTTTTTCTTGACAAATTATGAAACTCGGTTTATTATATACCTATACCCCCTACGGGTATAAATTAAGGAGGTTTTATTATGAAACAATGTATGGACGTAGACGCTATAACAAAACGATTAAAAAAAATCGAGGGACAAGTTCGTGGAATACAAAAAATGGTAAACGAAGACAAGCCCTGCGAGGCTATTTTAATTCAAATAGGTGCGGTAAAGTCTGCACTGCATAAAACTGGACAGGCAATTCTTGAGGGTCATATGCACCACTGCATATTAGATGGAATTAAAGATGGCAATGAAGACGAAACCATAAAAAATCTAATTTCCGCCCTAAATCAATTTTCTAAGACTATATAAAGGAGAAATTTTATGTTTTCAAGGCTAACAAAATTTTTAAATTCCGTTGCGATGTTATGGGTGTCGGGACTGTGCCTTGCCGTAAGTTTTGTAGGTGAATACATTTTGCCTTTGAGCATGGGCATAGAAAATACTCTGATGGTAAATTTCGCATGGGCTTCAATTCTTATATCTGGCACACCGCTTGCCCATCTTGCACTGCACAGAGTTATAACACAAAGGTTTATAAGCTCTGCGCTTTTAATCACTATCGCTATGATAGCGGCAATTTCAATAGGCGATATCTTTGCCGCTGGAGAAGTTGCATTTATAATGGCAATCGGCGAATGGCTTGAAGACAGGACTGTCGAAAAAGCAAAAAAAGGCATAGAAAAACTTCTAAACCTTGTGCCGACTAAAGGCAGAGTCATCACCGATGACGGCGAAAAAATGATAGATGCCAAAGAGATAAAAAAAGGCGATACCATAAGAGTTTTACCCGGTGAAAGTTTTCCATCTGACGGTGTAATTCTTGTCGGCAACACCACAGTTGACCAAAGTATTATGACAGGCGAAAGCCTACCTGTCGACAAGTCACTTGGCGACGAAGTTTTCACCGGCACAATAAACCGCTACGGAAGTGTCGACGTAAAGGTCACAAGATCGTTTGAAAATTCTTCTCTCCAAAAAATGATTAAACTTGTAGAAGACGCCGAGCAAAACAAGGCGCCCATGCAAAAAATCGTGGACAAATGGGCAGCGTGGCTTGTGCCTATTGCGATTTTAATTGCGGCGGTAACTTACCTTGTACTTGCCTTTGGCATGGCTATGCCAGACGATGCATTGGTGCGCGCCGTAACTGTACTCGTTGTATTTTGCCCTTGCGCCTTGGCTCTTGCAACGCCTACCTCAATTATGGCGGCAATCGGGCAGGCTACAAAAAAAGGTGTTTTAATTAAGTCGGGCGAAGCACTAGAACGCATGGGAAGTGTCACTACCATAGCCTTTGACAAAACAGGTACCATAACCCGTGGCAAACTAATAGTAAGCGACATAAAAAGTTTTGGAGCTAGCCAAAGCGAGCTTATTTCCTTAGTATCCTCTGTCGAGGGACGTTCAGAGCACCCAATAGGCAAGGCAGTTGTCGGATATGCAAAAGAAAACGCCGTGAAACTTTTAGAAATAGAAAGCTTTGCAATGACTGTCGGAAAAGGAGTAAGCGCAAAGGTAGACGGAAAAACCATATTCTGCGGTAATATAAAAATGATTGAAGATGAGGCGAAAGTCGAAATAAACAAAGAGGTTTCAGAATTTATTGACACCTTAACAGGTCAAGGAAAGGCTGTTATTATAACTGCAACAAACGAGGGTGTAATCGGAGTTATCGGCCTGTCAGACGAAATTAAAGACACATCGACCACCGCTATTTCCCAACTTAAAACGGCTGGCATAAGCAAAACTGTGTTACTTACGGGTGACAATGAAAAAAGTGCTAACTTTATCGCTAATAAAGTCGGAATTAGCAAGGTTTATTCCTCTCTTTTACCCGAAGGCAAGGTCGAGGCTGTAAAATCTATAATGGAACAGTCAGGCGGTGTGTGCATGGTAGGCGACGGAGTAAACGACGCACCTGCACTTAAAACCGCAACAGTAGGAGTAGCAATGGGCACCATGGGAAGTGATATAGCGGTAGATGCCGCAGATATTGCAATTATGGGCGACGATATTTCAAAAATTTCCTATATCAAAAAGCTCTCGAATGCAACTATTTTTTCGATTAAGTTTAACATCTGCCTTTCAATGGCAATAAACTTTGTTGCAATTATTCTTTCGGTAATGGGACTATTAAACCCAGCAACAGGTGCACTGGTGCACAACGCAGGCTCGGTGCTTGTGGTACTAAACGCAGCAAGGCTCTATGATAAAAAAATTAGTTGAAAAAAACGGGTGGAGAATTTCCACCCGTTCAGCGTATCAAATTTTATAATCAAACCACGCCACAGGCGTGACCCACAATTATTAATTATTCATTATTAACTATTAATTACTTCCCTATTCTCCACTTAATTCCCTCGGCGGTGTCTTCTACCACTACATTCATCTCATTTAGCCTATCTCTTATGCTATCGGCTGTTGCCCAGTCTTTTTGTGCTCGGGCGACAGTCCTTTTTTCTATAAGCTCTTCTATTTCTTTTGATAAGCTCTCGTCTACACCTGAGTTGTCGTTTAACTTTTTAGCGTTTTCTACCAGTGATAGTGCCAAAACCTTGTCAAAATCGTTTATTATCTCAAGTTTTGTATTGTCGCTTAAATCACTTTTTAGTACGTCGTAAATCAGTGTAAGGCCTAAAGATGTGCTGAGGTCTCCCCCAACTGCCTCGATGAATTTTTGCTTAAACTCGTTTACAGAATCAATGTCGACTTCGCCCTCTTCTTTTAGGGTAGAAATTCTTGACAGAAGTTTCTCGTATGCTATAACCGCATTGTCTAGGCTGTCATATGAAAAAGCAAGCGGACGTCTGTAATGAGACTGCAAGCAGAAAAATCTATATGCCATAGGGTCATATCCCTTGTCCTCAAGCAGTGACACGGTTAAAAATTCGCCTTTTGACTTGCTCATTTTACCCGAATTGTCGTTTAGATGTAGCACATGGAACCAGTAATTACACCATTTATGCCCAGTGTACGCCTCACTTTGTGCTATTTCATTTGTGTGGTGAGGGAAGGCGTTGTCCACACCTCCGCAGTGTATGTCTAGGTATTCGCCTAAGTATTTCATCGAAATCGCCGAGCACTCAATGTGCCAACCTGGGTAACCATTACCCCATGGGCTATCCCATTTTAGCTCTTGGTCTTCAAACTTCGATTTTGTAAACCAAAGTACAAAGTCGCTTTTATTTTTCTTATTGTCGTCTTGTTCAACAGAATCTCTAACACCTATCTCAAGATCTTCTTCTTCAAAATTTCCAAAGACATAGTATTTTTCAAGTTTTGATGTGTCAAAATACACGTTTCCACCTGCAAAATACGCATATCCTTTTTCTATCAAGGTTTCAATCATCTCTATATACTCTGGAACAAAAGAACTTGCAGGCACTATGATTTCAGGTTTTTTTATGTTGAGTTTTTCGCAGTCGGCAAAAAACGCGTCAGTGTAGTATTTTGCTATATCCAAAACGCTTTTATTCTCTCTTTTAGCGCCTTTTAGCATTTTATCTTCACCCGTGTCGGCATCGCTTGCCAGATGTCCAACGTCGGTTATATTCATAACTCTTTTTACGTCATATCCCTCATACGACAAAAATCTCTCGAGCGCATCTTCCATTATGTAGGTGCGCAAGTTTCCGATATGTGCAAAGTGATACACGGTAGGTCCGCAGGTATACATCTTGACCTTTTTATCTTCATGCGGTATAAAATCTTCTCTTTTTTGGGTAAGTGAGTTGTAAAGTTTCATTTTACTAGCCTTTCTTTTTCAAATTATCTATCTCATTTGTAAGCTCTTTTATTTTTTCTTCAAGCCTTGCAAACTCTTGTTTTATGGGGTCGGTAATTCCTATTTGGTCTAAAAGCTCTGTTTGCTTTTGTCCGTTTATTTTAACTATCCTTGCGGGCACACCGACGGCTGTTGCGTTTTCGGGGACTTCGCTTAACACCACGGCACCTGCCGCAATTCTGGAGTTATCTCCCACCTTAAAAGGTCCTAAGATTTTTGCCCCCGCACCGACTAAGACGTTGTTTCCTAGTGTTGGGTGTCTTTTGCCTTGGTCTTTACCCGTGCCACCTAGGGTGACGTTTTGGTAGACTATACAGTTGTCTCCTATTATCGTGGTTTCGCCTATCACCACGCCCATTCCGTGGTCTATAAAGAAATTTTTTCCAATTGTTGCGCCAGGGTGAATTTCAATACCCGTCTTTTTTCTTGATCGTTGAGATATAAACCTAGCCATAAATTTCATGTTATGTCTATAAAACCAGTTTGCTCGCCTATATGAGCGCACTGCTTTAAATCCTGAGTATAAAAGGAACACTTCTGCCCTTGACCTTGCGGCAGGGTCGCGCTTTAAAACTAGGTCTAAATCTGTTTTTAGTTTATTAAACATACTTCACCCTCCCAAATACGATAGTTAATTAAATTATATGTTATTTTAAGCTAATTGTAAAGAGATATTTTAATTGAGAATTGAGAATGAATAATGGAGAATGAATGTAAAAAATGTAAGCATTTTTTACATTTAAACACGGCAAAGCCGTGAACCTTAATTCTCAATCCTACATTCTCAATTAAAAAAACCAAAGGATTTCTTACACTATATTCATTTTAGACAATTAAGGTTACAAATACTTAGCTATTTAGTGGATTTATTATTTAATTCAAATATGATATTATTCACTTAATATTATATTAAACAGGAGGATTTTCTATGGAACACGTTATTTCAAAATTTCCGCATTTTATCCATGGCGCAGACTACAACCCCGAGCAATGGCTTAGGTATCCAGATATTTTTGAAAAAGATATCGAGCTTATGAAAAAAGCCAACATGAACAGTGCCACCGTCGGCATATTTTCATGGGCGCACCTAGAGCCACAGGAAGGCGTTTACAATTTCGACTGGCTACAAAATATCATCGACAGATTGTATGAAAACGGAATTTATACAGTTTTGTCTACCCCATCTGCTGCAAAACCTTTGTGGATGAGCGAAAAATACGAAGAAGTGCGCAGAGTAACAAAGTCAGGCGTCAGAGATTTAAGCGGTATAAGACACAACCACTGCTATACCTCTCCTTATTACAGAAAAAAAGTTGCCGATATAAACCGTGAGCTTGCAAAAAGATTTCGGGACCACCCAGGGCTTATTTTGTGGCATATTTCAAACGAATACAGCGGTGAGTGTTACTGCGAACTTTGTAGGCAAGAGTTTATTAATTGGCTAAAAGAAAAATACAAGACTATAGACGAGGTAAACCACGCATGGTGGGCAGATTTTTGGAGCCATACATATAGTGATTTTTCACAGATAAGGCCACCTATGCTTCACGGCGAAATGAGCGTTCACGGCCTAAGCCTTGACTGGAAAAGATTTGTCACCCACCAAACCGTCGATTTTTGCAAAGAAGAAATAAAAGCGATAAGAGAAATCGACAAAACAACTCCTACAACGGCAAATTTAATGGGCTTTTACGACGGACTTGACTATTTTAAATTTAAAGATGTAATAGACATTGTCTCTTGGGATAACTACCCTTGGTGGCACCACGGCGACAATGTGAAAATCGCCCAACGCAGTGCCTGCTCTCATGACTTGATGCGTGGAATTAAGGGTGAAAATTTCCTCATCATGGAAAACACACCTAGCTGTGTAAACTGGACACCCGTGAGCAAGCTAAAACGAGACGGCGTTCACCACGCAAGCGCACTTCAAGCCTTGGCTCATGGCTCAAACTCTATACAATATTTCCAATTTAGAAAAAGCAGAGGCTCGTTTGAAAAATTCCACGGAGCCGTTGTCGACCACGTTGGCAACACAAATACAAGGGAGTTTCGCGCTGTAAAAGACGTTGGCGACACACTAGCCTCTTTGTCCGATATGATGTATGACAGCAAAATTAATGCAGAAGTCGCAATCCTCTACGACTGGGAAAATCGCTGGGCTGTAGAAGAGAGTGCAGGACCTAGACGCGGCGAGAGCCTAACCGAAGACGGCGGCGTCTCAAAAAGTGGTATGCACTATGTCGAAACAGTGCTCAGCCACCACATGGCGTTTTGGAATAAGGGCATAAATGTGGATATAATAAACCATGACGGCGATTTATCTAAATACAAAATTGTGGTTGCTCCAATGCTTTACATGTACAAAAGCGATATACAAGGAAAAATGCGCGAGTTTGTTAAAAACGGCGGAACTCTTATAAGCACCTATCACAGCGGAATAGTAAACGAAACCGACCTTTGTTTCTTGGGCGGTTGGCCTGGCGAAATGATGGACGTTTTCGGCATTTGGAACGAGAGTATAGACGGACTGTGGGACGAGGACAAAAACTCGGTCACAATGAACGACAAGGCTCCTTTTAGCGGTAAATATGAAGTTCGAGAGCTCTGCGCCTTAATCCACGCAAAAGAAGCACAGGTTTTAGCAAGTTATGACGAAGATTTTTACAAAGATTATCCAGCGCTCACCGTAAATAATTACGGCAAGGGCAAGGCTTATTATATTGCAGCGGCTACCGAGCAGGAATTTTTGGACAAGCTATACGCATATATAAGTGAAGAGTCCAAAGTAAGCACCGCACTCGACGCTACTTTACCTCACGGTGTTTCGGCTCATATAAGAGAGGGCAAAAAACGCTTTATCTTTGTAGAAAATTACCTTGATAAAGAGCAAATTATCCATTTGAACAGAAATTATAATGATACAATTAGTGGTAAACAGTTAAATTTAATCAAACTTTCTCCATTTGAGGTAATTGTATTATCGGAAATTACCGAAAATGCACAATAATGTCAAAACAAGTAGAAATATGGCTGATTTTGTGGTAAACTATAAGCGATAAAAACGTATATATCTTTTAATTGTGAGAGGATGAAATTATGGACAAAAAATCAACTTATTTTGACCCAAAAACAACAAAGGCACCGCTTGGTCTGGTACCACTTGCAGGCGCAAAAGAGCTTTCTGATAAAATTGAGTATCACCTATTAAGATGGGCTAAGGAAGCAGGTATGGAGTGCGACACACTCAGCATAAAAAACGAGTGCCCTAGGTTTCAATCTGGAGACGGCAAAGGCATGATTTATTCAACTGTAAGGGGTAAAGACTTATTCTTTATCGTAGACGTAGGTAACTACAATGTGACTTATAATTATTTCGGATTTGAAAACCACATGTCACCTGATGACCACTACCAAGATTTAAAAAGACTTATCCAAGCAGCAAGCGGTAAGGCGTACAGAATAAATGTTGTTATGCCTATACTTTACGGCGGAAGACAACACAGAAGAAACTACAGAGAATCTTTAGACTGTGCCTACGCTTTACAAGAGCTTAAGAGCATGGGTGTATCAAATATCGTAACATTTGACGCCCACGACCCAAGGGTACAAAACGCTGTGCCTATCATGGGATTTGACAATCTTATGCCATCTTACCAAGTGCTTAAAAAAATGTTTAGAGTTTTCCCTGATCTTTCAATCGAGCGTGACGACTTTATGATAGTAAGCCCTGACGAAGGAGCTTTAAACAGAAATATGTACTATGCTTCTGTTTTGGGTGTAGAAATGGGAATGTTCTACAAACGTCGTGATTATTCACAAGTTGTAAACGGAAGAAACCCAATTGTTGCCCACGAATATTTAGGCGAAAGCGTAAAAGGCAAGAGCATTTTCGTGTCTGACGACATAATCGCTTCTGGTGAATCTATGCTTGATATAGCATATGAAGTAAAAAAACAAGGCGCTAAAAAATTCTTTAGCTATGCGACTTACACAATATTTACAGCAGGGCTTGAAAGCTTTGACAAGGCATATGAAGACGGTGTAATTGATGGCATTTTTGGAAGCAACTTGACTTACTTAAACCCTGAGCTAAAAAACAGACCTTGGTTCTTTGAAGTAGACGTATCAAAATACATCGCACTATATATTACAGCCCTAAACCACGACCAATCAATAGGTGGAATTTTAGACTCTCACAAAAAAATAGAAAAACTCCTTCAACAGAAAAAAGAAGGAAAAGTATAAGAAAAAAGCCTCACATTTTGTGGGGCTTTCAGCGTATCAAAAAAGTCCTACTTTTTTGCACACGATGCCAGACTGTCCAAAAACCTGCAAGACAAGGAACAAATACTTGCAAATGACCGAAGTATACGAGGGTATATGATGGAAATTTGCAAGTGTTTGTGACGCAGGAAGCAAAAAAATGAGCCAAGCTGGCTCATTTTTTGCGTTTGCGGGTTTTAGGGCTGTATGAGCCTCACATTTTGTGGGGCTTTTTTTATTTATAGCTATCAAATAAAGTTTCATAAAAGACTTAAATAACCCTCACCTTAAGTACACAGTTTGTTCACATACCACCTTTAGACTTTAAAGCATCAAATCAATAGCCACGTGCAATACACGTGTGACTAAAGACTAAAGGTGAATGGTGAATGACTATTTTTAATTGAAAAATTCATAAGCCTTTCACTATTAGTCATTAGTTTTTAGTCACAAGTGCATTTTGCACTTGTCTTAAATTAAACAAAAGGAGTTATTGGTAATGTACATTCTTAAAAATGCGGTGAGAGATTTAACGAGGTCTAAGGGCAGGACTATTTTGAGTTTTGTTCTTATTTTAGCAATAGCGGTATCGGCTTGCGTTGCACTTAGTATACAAAGCAGTGCGGCCAAGGCAAAAGAGCAACTCGAAGATAGTATGAGCGTGACGGCAAGCATAGGTGTCGACAGAGGAAGTCTTATGGAACGCGGCAGCATGGAAGACATGGGAGCCATGATGGACCTTATGGGCACTACAATTTCACTTGAAGAGCTTGAAACTTATGCCACAGCCGAAAGTGTATCAGGATTTTATTATATAGACAGTGCATCTTTAAACGGCGTTGACATGACAGCTTATGAAACATCTTCAAATGCTATGATGTCGCCGATGAGCGGCGGTGGCGGCATGATGGGCGGCGCAATGCCCGGTGGAACATCAGGCGGTGGCGAATACAGTGTAATAGGCGTCAGCGAGCACTCTGCAATGACGGAATTTTTAGACGGCACACTGACGGTCACAGACGGCTCTATGTTCTTAGAAGATGACAGCGAAAACACAGTCGCAATAAGCGCAGAGCTTGCCTATCTAAACGAGCTTTCAGTCGGCGACACCTTCACACTGGTAAACCCAAATAACGAGGCAGACACAGCAGTGTTTACCCTAGGTGCAATTTTTGAATGTGAGGCGACAGACTCATACGCAAACACCATGTATATAAGCCATACATCAATGTCAAACATCATATCAAATTCACAGGCAGTGGCTGTAGACTATGAGGTAGAAAACAGAATGTCGGGCACCACAGAAATGGTGAGCTCGGCATATACACAAAACACATCTGGCACCTATGTTTTTGACAGTGTAGAGACATATGAAAGCTTTGAGGGCGAGGCACAAAGTCTAGGACTTGATACAGATACCTTTACCATAACATCTTTAGACGTGTCTCAGTTTGAGCAAAGTCTTGTTCCTTTAGAAAACTTAAGCCAGTTTACAATGCTTTTCTTTATAGTAGTGCTTGCAATAGGCGCCATCGTCTTGGTGGTATTCCAACTATTTAGCATAAGAGAGCGAAAATACGAAATAGGCGTACTAGCGGCAGTAGGTATGCAAAAGCCAAAGGTTGCATTACAATTTTTGTGTGAAATTTTAGTTATCACCCTTGTGTCAGTCGCAGTCGGTATCGGCATAGGCGCCGTTGCAGCACAACCTTTGGGAGATGTCCTTTTAGCATCACAAGTAGAATCACTCGAAACTCAAAGCTCTAACCAAATGGCAAACTTCGGTGGAAGTTTTGGTGGTAGAGGCGACATGGGCGGTATGTCAACAGATATGGGTATTGGCGGCGCAGGCGATGTGGACGTGGTAGACACAATGACCACAAGCCTTGACCTAACTGTAGTAATGCAAGTTTTGGGAGTTGGAATACTTTTAAGCCTTCTCATATCGAGCGTTGGGCTTATATCGGTACTAAGATACGAACCACTTAAAATTTTGAGCAATAGAGCATAAGGAGTGACAAATAATGAATATATTTAAACTTGACCAAGTAGGATACAGCTATGACGGAATAAAAAACGTAGTAAATGATGTAAATTATGAATTTCAAAAAGGTAAGGTTTACGCAATAATCGGTAAATCAGGCGCGGGCAAAACTACGCTTTTGTCTATGCTTTCAGGGCTTGCGGCACCTACCTCGGGCACAATTTATTACAACGATACAGATATATGTAAAATAAATCAATACGATTACCGCTCTAAACATGTTGGAGTTATTTTCCAATCATTTAATCTACTCCCCCATTTAACGGCAAAGGAAAACGTCATTTTGTCTATGGACATAAGTGGCAAGGAGATAAAAAACAAGGCAGACAGGGCGCATCAACTTTTATCCCAAGTCGAGCTTGCGCCGACACTGCACGACAGAAAAATTCTAAAAATCTCTGGCGGTGAACAACAAAGGGTTGCAATAGCGAGAACGCTTTCCTACGATCCAGACGTAATCTTAGCCGACGAACCGACAGGAAACCTAGACCACGACACACAGGAAAACATCATGGATATATTCTGCGAACTTGCCCACGAGGAAAATAAATGTGTAATAATAGTAACCCACTCACCCGATGTGGCAAAAAGAGCTGACGAGTGTTTTGAAATCTTACCACAGAAGAAGAAGAAAGCTATGGCTTAAAAATAAAATTCAATTTACTCATGTGTAAATTTAAGGAGTATTAAGATGTTTAAAAAATTCAAATATTTGCTTAAGTGTATAGTTCACATGAAGTATAAAAAGTTCTTTAAATCCATAGGAATAATACATGAGTTATGTGGAAAAAATCGCATTTTTTTGTTCCTTGATATAATCATCTGTGGCTTCCAGTATGGTGCAGGATACAACGATTATCTACTTTACGAGTTTTATTCACTTACAAAGAAACAAAGAAAAACATATCTTACAAGAGGAATAAACAACTATATCGCAAAAACACTCAATAATTCTAATTACTATCATTTTTTCAATAATAAGAATGAGTTTTACCAGCGTTATAAGAAATTTGTGGGAAGATCATGGTTATACCTTGAAGAATCAACAAAAGAGGATTTTATCTTGTTTATGGAAGATAAAGATGTGATAATAATTAAACCTACAAATGAAAAATGTGGCGTAGGCGTTGAAAAATTAAAGAAATCCGAATTTGTCAGTTTAGAAAAAATGTATGAATATATTACAAAAAAGCCTCTAATGCTTGTAGAGGAAGTTGTTGTACAACATGAGGATATTAATAAAATAAATCCATGGTCTGTAAACACTTTAAGAATCGGCACTATTTACAGTGAGGGTCAAGTTAATGTAGTGTACGCCTTTATCAGAATTGGAACTGGCAAAAATCCGATTGATAATATAAATGCAGGCGGAATGTGCGCACCTATCGATATTAAAAGCGGAGTAATAACTCATGTAGCATATGACAAAAAAAGAAAAATATATACACATCATCCTAATACAGGATGCCAAATAAAGGATACAAAAATTCCAATGTGGCAAGAATGTTTGCAACTTATAGATGAGGTAGGTAAAATTTTACCCGAAATAGGCTATGTGGGATGGGATATAGCACTAACCCCGACCAAACCAATAATTATTGAGGGAAATAGTTTACCAGGACACGATATTTTACAACTTCCACCACATACACCTGATAAAATAGGTAGCTTGCCGAAGTTTACTAGATATCTAAAAAACATAAAATAAACCCTTGACAAACTTCCTTTACTATGTTAAAGTCTAATAAACCGATGCGAGAG
>CAYJIA010000039.1:0-19831 GCA_964370115.1 uncultured Eubacteriales bacterium | reverse complement strand
CGCAGGAAGGGTGAATTAAAATGTCCAGTGGACATTTTAAGAGGGAAACCCTCGTTGGGGGTTTCCTTTTTTAGTGAAGAGTGAAAAGTGAAGAGTGAAGAGTTGTGGTGAAAACGCAAGCGTTTTTTTGATTAAAACCTATCCTTAGGAAAACTTTATTTACACAATAAAAGGTTGATGCAGTGAAATTTACCGCATCAACCTTTTTAGTTTAATTAGCCAAATTATTTGTTTTCTCTAATCCTCATATAAGCCTCTTTTTCTTGGGGCTTGTACTCGGTTGATTTTGAGTCGTAAATTGTAAATGTGTTTTTGCCGATACTTTTTGAATGATACATAGCGCGATCGGCATGGTCTAGTAAAGTCTCAATATCTCCACCGTCTTTTGGGTACATGCAAATTCCAACGCTACAAGAAATTTCAACGTCTACGCCATTTTCTGCGTGGTAGACTTTATTTATATCAGAGCAAATTTTTTGTGCTTTTTCTTTTATGATATTGTCCATAGTGCAGTCGGATAAAAATGCAACAAATTCATCGCCGCCTAAGCGTCCAATATAATCTTTTGGCCTAAAGATAGCACATATTTTACTATGAACCTCACATAAAACGTTGTCGCCGGTAGAGTGACCCATGTTGTCATTAATTCCCTTGAAATTATCAAGGTCGAACATATATAAAGTACCTGCTCCGCCATCTCTTAGGTGTTCCTCGACTTTTGCACTAAAAGCGGATCTGTTGTAGGCGCCTGTAAGTGGGTCTGTCTCTGCCTTTTTCACAAGTGCAAGTTCAGCCTCTTTTTCGTCGTGGATTTCGTCTATGGTAAACAGTGCAATAATATCGTCTGTGGTCGGATTTTGCCTTGTGCTAATACGCATTCTATACCAGTAATACGCATTCAAATCTGCATCGCCGTTGTCGTGGCCCACGTGCTTTAAGATAGGTTTTGAGCGGTATTCTAGAGATTTCTCTGTAATGCCTTTGTGGAAGTCTGTAATGAGGTTTTCAGGGGCAATGTTAAGGAATATATGCATATCGTCAGGATGTGTCAAATTAAGTGACTGCGCGTCTATAATGTTAGTCAAATTTTCATCGCCTTTGTCGGTTAAGTCAACAGAGTTTACAACAAAACGGCTGACTGTATTAGTAGTGCAATTAAGCTCTATTAGTATTTGAGCAAAATTTAATACAGCAGAGCTAAGAGTTTTTTCTTTGTCGATTTGTACTTGTAATTCTTCTGTTTTTGTTTTATAAATACCAAGATTGAAAATTCTAATTAATAAAAGTAACATGATATATAAAAACAGTAGGGCAAATACTGCGATAACAATTTCTTGTGCTGCTAAATTTAAAGAGTAAAAATCAATATAAAATATATTTGAATTATAAATTAGATACATGTTCAAAAGTAGTGCTAGTAGTAAAAGGCCGGTATAAAAACTTTTGTTATTCATAATTTTTTTCACGGTTTCAAGCGGCATAAGCTTTATGAATAAGGAAAGAGTTATTACCTGTAGGGCAAACGAAGAAAAATTAACTATGGGGAAAATACTTTCGTCTGTAATTATCTCATAAAATGAAACTTGCCTTATTATAGATGCGGTCGAAATAGTGACTGCACGTAGCACAAATAAGTGAAGTAAGGAGCCTGTAACGACGCCGACTATCAACGAAAACTTGCTTTTAAAGAGCAAAAATGATTCTGCCAATAAAATAAAAGCACAGGCAAAATAAGGGGTCATGGGCCCTTCAAATCTCATTGAGAGAATAAAAGGTGCGCCTATTGCATTTATTAAGCATATCAAATAAATAGAAATTTTATGAAATCTTGTGGTGTCACTTAGTAAGCGACAAAGATTGAAATTCAAAAATGAATGTACAAATATTATAATTGCCGATAGGGAGTAAAACTGAATGTTAATGATTAAAACACCTCCAAGTGTACTTGTTTTTTTATTTTATATCAAGCTCGCAAAAAGCTTGTGGCTTTGCAAAATAGTAGCCTTGTGAAAAATCCACATCGTAATCTAAAAGAACATCGTATATTTCTTTATTTTCCACAAATTCGGCAGTAGTTCTTGCGCCGACAAGCTTAGCCATGTACACAATAGATGATAGTATTATGCGCTTATCTTCGCTTTGATCAATGGATTTGATGATGTCACCGTCAATTTTAATTATATCGGGTTTTAATGATATAACAGAGGTATAAGTCGAAAAACCAACACCGAAGTCATCGATTGCGATTTTGCAGCCTATATCTCTTACTTTGTTTAAAAATTCAAAAACTCTTTCTTGTCCATTGTAATTTTCTGTCTCTACAAATTCGATAAAGACTTTTTCGGGAGTTGGATGAGCCTGCAGTCTTTCTAAAAGCCATTTGCTAAACTCATCAGACTGAATGTCTAGTAAAGACACATTAAGGCTTAAAAAGCTTTCTTTTCCAACAAAGTCGTTTAGGCATTTGTTTATCATGACTTTGCTTAAAGATAAATATAGTTTTAGCTCTTTTGACGCATCTAAAAATAAATACGGTGGGCAAATATTTCCATCTTTATCTATAAGGCGCATGAGAGCCTCGTACTTTTCAATTTTGTTGGTTTTGTTATTATATATGCCTTGATAGAAAGGGATGACTTTATCGTTGTTCAGGGCATGGTGAATAAGGTCAAATTTTTTAGCGTTAGACTGAGCAGATTCTAATAGCTTTTCTCTCTCGTTGCCTGCCACTATAAAATTGTTTTGTAAATCTTGATTTGCAAAACCCGCACTATTGGTTTTATTTATTAAATCATCACCAAATGCTAAAATAAATCGAGATACACCACCAAGCTCTGTTTGTTGTGCCCTAATTATTTCGTATTGCTTATGGTTCTCTTTCATTAACCCATAAAAATCATCGTCGCTCATGTCGCTATTTGCAACTGCCATAAATGTTTTATAAGTGTGAATGTATACGTAAATCAAATTATCAATGCCCATTTGCTGATAAGCCATATTGCCAAGGGTTAATATTTCTGCACAAGTCTTAAAATATTGTTCCTCGCCAAAAGTGGCTATCATGAGATCGGCATTAACAACCTCAGTCATGCAGATTTTATTAAACTTTTTAACCTTGTTGTCTTTAATAAATTGCTCGTAGCTTTTTATATTAAATCTATGGTCAAGAAGTGGCGTTTGATTATCGTTAATATTCATATGAATTCCCCTTAATTTCGATTTAAGCCATATAAGTAAATTATACAACTAAAGTCACAAAATTTCAATATAAAATATAGTGTTTTCTGAAAGTAAATGTTCATTTGACGAAAAAAATTAAATATGGTAAAATGATAAAGTATGTATACAAAATTTTAGGGAGTTATTATGAAAATTCTTATTACAGGTGAAAACAGTTATATAGGCACATCGTTTGAAAAACATATGTCGAATTTTGAAGATTATGAAATAGATACAGTGGACCTTAAAAATGATGCGTGGAAAGATAAAGACTTTTCGCAGTATGACAGCATATTTCATGTTGCGGGCATTGCACATTCCGACAACGGCAAGGTGTCACAAGAGCGAAAAAAACTTTACTATGCCGTAAACACGGTTTTGGCAGAAGAAGTGGCGATAAAGGCAAAATCAGAGGGTGTAAAGCAGTTTGTGTATCTCAGTAGCATGAGCGTTTTTGGTGAGAGTGGTGCAATGGGTAAAAATAAGTTTATAGGCGACAGCACACAGCCAAAACCCGTTAATGTATATGGCGACACTAAGCTTAAGGCTGAGAAAAAACTTAAAGCTTTAAAAAGCGATGACTTTAAAATAGTCATAGTAAGACCTCCTATGGTGTATGGAAAAGACAGCAAGGGCAATTATCCGACACTTGCAAAATATGCGAAAAAATTGCCTGTTTTCCCAAATGTGGACAACAAGCGCTCTATGATTTATATTGAAAATCTATGTGAGTTTATAAAGCTTGTAATAAAAAACCGTGACAGCGGTATATTTATGCCACAAAATAATGAGTATGTAAGAACTTCGGACATGGTAAAAATGATAGCAGAGATAAACGGACATAAAATAAGACTTACGAGGTTTTTTAACCCGTTTTTAAAACTCTTTGCGCCTATGATGAATGTCATAAATAAAGTTTTTGGCAACTTGACATACGAGGTGGAACTCAGCCAGTATAAAGAAAATTACAGGGTATGTGATTTTTCTGAGTCTATAAAAAGGACAGAGGCAAAATGAAAATACTAATTATATCACAGTACTTTTATCCCGAAAATTTCAGAGTCAATAACCTTTGCAAAGAGCTTGTAAACAGGGGGAACGACGTGACAGTGCTCACGGGATTTCCTCAGTACCCTAAGGGGAAAATTTATGATGGATATGGGTTTAATAAAGAGTACGAAAAAACATGGAATGGCGCTAAAATTGAGAGAATTAAAATGAAACCCCGTGGCAAAACGCCCTTGGGTTTGATTTTAAACTGTTATAGCTTTGTAAGAGAAGGCAAAAAATGGGTTAAAAATTGTAATGAAAAATTTGATGCGATTTACGTGTTTGAAGTGTCACCGGTGACGGTTGGACTTCCTGCAGTTTATTACAAAGAAAAATTTGGCACTCCGATATTTTTTAATGTACAGGATTTGTGGCCGGAAAATGTTATACATGTTTTAGGGATTAAAAATAAATTTGTAATAAATAAGATAAATAAAATTGTAGATAAAATTTACACAAGCAGCGATAAAATTTTATGTGCCTCAAAAAGTTTTGTTGAGCATATAAAAAAGCGTGGAGTAGAAGAAGAAAAGCTTGAGTATTGGCCCCAGTTTTGCGATAAACCAGAGCTTGACACTATGGAAAGACCACAAAAGCTTAGTAAAGATAACTTTAATATTGTATATACGGGAAATATTGGCTCGGCACAAGGCTTAGGTCTTTTGGTGGAGGCCATGACAGAAATTAGCGACAAGTCGGTGCATTGCTATTTTGTTGGCGACGGCAGAGAGCGAGGTAATTTGGAGTCTAAGGTGCGAGAACTAAAGCTTATTGATACAGTGCATTTTGTGGGACAGGTCGATGAAAATGAGGCAAACGAGTATGTTTATTTTGCAGATGCTGCATATATATCGTTAATTGACAACTTTGTAATGGACATGACGGTGCCGGCAAAACTTCAAACCTACCTTGCCTGTGGCGCGCCTATGGTGGCGGCCCTCGGTGGTGAGAGCGCTAAAATTATAAACGAGGCAAATGCAGGGATTTGTGTAAATAAAGATGCGAAATCTATTGCAAATGCGATAATGGAAATTAGGAAAAAGCCCTCAGACGAAATGAGGGCTAATGCTATGGCATATTTTGAAGAGAACTTTAATAAGGACAGGCTTGTGTCAGAGCTTGTTGGCTTGATGAAAGAAAAAATATAAAGGGGGAAGTTTTGTGAAAATTGTCTTAATAAACTCGGTTTGCGGAATAAAAAGCACGGGTCGTATATGTTCTGATTTATATGAAGTTTATAAAAATCAAGGGCATATTTGCAAAGTGGCATACGGCAGAGATTTACCTCAAAAAGTGTGTGACGAAGACCTTTACCGAATTGGCACAGATGCCGATGTAAAGCACCATGCCCTCATGTCAAGGATTACCGACAAGACAGGGTTTTATTCTAAGACAGCAACAAAACTTTTTATCACCTGGCTAAAAGACTATGACCCCGATGTGGTGCATCTGCATAATATCCACGGATATTATATTAATATAGAAATATTATTTAATTATTTAAGAGAAGAAAATAAGAAAATCATTTGGACCTTGCACGACTGTTGGCCTTTTACAGGTCACTGCGCATATTTTGATTTTTGCGCTTGTGAAAAGTGGAGGACTGGGTGTTATGAATGTCCACAGAAAAAAGAGTATCCGCAAAGTATATTAAAAGACAATTCAAAAGCAAACTTTGAGGCAAAAAAACAGCTTTTTAAAGGACTTGATATGACAATGATTACGCCGAGTGATTGGCTAAATCGTGTTGTGAAGCAGTCTTTTTTAGGCGACTACAAGGCGGTTACGATAAATAATGGAATAGATAAAGAACAATTTAAACCGACCATATCGGATTTTAGAAAAAGACATGATTTAATTGGCAAAAAAATTATTCTAGGTGTTGCTAGTATTTGGGACAGACGAAAAGGTTTGGAAGATTTCGTGGGCTTGTCTAAAAAAATTGACGAAAATTACAAAATTGTGCTGGTTGGACTATCGGAATCACAGAGTAAGGGAATACCTAAAAATATTCTGACGATAGAAAGAACAGACAGTATAAGAGAGCTTGCCGAAATTTATACGACGGCAGATGTTTTTGTTAATCCGACATATGAGGATAATTTTCCGACTACAAATATAGAGGCACTTTCCTGTGGAACCCCAGTTATCACGTATAAAACAGGAGGAAGCCCTGAGATTATAGACGAAAACTGTGGTTTTGTAGTAGAAAAAGGCGATATAAATGCGCTGCGAGATAAGATTTGTGAAGCTGGAAAATTTACAAAAGAAGACTGTCTAAGACGAAGCGAAAGCTTTGATAAACACAAAAACTACCTAAAATATGTAGAGATTTTAAAGAGGAAATAAATGAGATATTTAATACTGATAGTGGCCATTGTACTTTGCTTTACCAAATATAAAGACAATAAAAATCTATTTAGATTTACCATGATATTCTATGGTGCTTTTTTGGCTCTGCGTTTTGGGCAAGGGCTTGACTATTTTTCGTATGCAGTACCGTATAATGCATATCAGCTCGATATAATGTCTATTTTGCAAGGGCAGACGACCGATATTGTGAATTTTGATGTGGGATATAATATTCTTGTCGGAATATTTCTACAGTTTGGAATACCTTTTGAGTGGTTTATGGCCACCATAAGCATAGGCATGGTGGCTTTGCTTTATAGGTTTATTGTGACTCACTCGAAAAATTACATGTTGTCGTTTGTGGTACTATATGCAAGCTATGGTGTGGTGCTGTTAGAGTCTGCACTCAGACAGTGTATTGCATGTGTTTTGCTAGTGGCGATTGCAATTCCGTTTTTGGAAAAGAAAAAGTATATTAAAGCGGGCATAACAATGGCGGTAGCGCTGAGCTTTCACGCGAGCAGTATAGTATTTAGCGCAGTATTACTGCTATACTATATCGAGCCTGTTTATGAATTTATCATTAAGAATAAGTTTAAAATAATGATAATCCTTGTAGTGCCTGCTGTGTTGGTTTTAAATGTGGTGGGGCTTAAAAATTTGGTAGAATTCTTGCCACTTCCTTCTTTTATAGAGACAAGACTAGCTCCTTACATAGAGGAAGCTGGATACTCTGCCGTTGCAATAGCCTATAGGCTTATAATGCTTGTTGCGGTGGTAGTTGCGATGAAAGTTACGACCGTTGAGCAAAACACAAGGAAGCTTTTATATATTTTGGCAACGGGATATATAATTTATTTTATGATAGCGCAAGTGCAAATACTCTCAAGAATAACTATGTACTTTGAGTTTTTGGAAATCGTGCTTATTCCAACAGTCTTGGCAAGTAAATGGGAGTTTAAATCTATTGGACTTGCTAAGAAAAAACTGATAACGGGCATAGCAACGACTGGGTATATAGCCATAGTTTCGGTATTGTTTTTAAGTGATGTGAATTTTAATATACAAACAGGCGCCTACAAAACCTCGTATTTGCCGTATATTTCTGTTTTTCAAAAGGAAGATATCGAAGAATATGTAGATGTCGATAAACGATTGTATTTGACGGTATATCTTGAGCATAAGTATATGGAAGAAAAAGGAATAAAAGTAGGTGAGTAAAATGGTGTCGGTTATCGTCCCCGTGTATAACTGTGAAAAATATTTGGACAGTTGTATGAAAAGTTTAATAAATCAAAGTTATAAAGACTTAGAAATTATTTTGGTGGACGACGGCTCCACGGATAATTCACCTAAAATTTGCGATTTTTGGGCGAGCGAAGATGCTAGGATAAGTGTTCTTCACAAAAAAAACGAAGGCGTGTCTATTGCCAGAAACACAGGACTTTCTATGGCAAAAGGCGAGTATATAACTTTTGTAGACAGCGACGACAGGCTTTTAGAAAATGCAATGTCACAGGCAATTTCACGTATGTCTGATACAGTGGACCTAGTGACACTCGGACATAGGCAAATTGGCATAAATGAAAATATCTTGCTAGAAGAAAAGTATGACGCTCTATGCATTAGTACAGAAGATTTTAAAAAAGAGATTTGGCAGTATAGAGGCAGAATTTCCTATATATGGATGAAGATTTATAAGTCAGAAATAATAAAAGAACACGAAATCAAATACCGAGAAGACATAAAATACTGCGAAGACACACTGTTTGTGATGGACTATTTGGCAAAGTGTAAAAATATTTGCTTTTCGGCTTCTGTGGGGTATTTGTATTTAAGGCATCCGGACCAAACTATAACCAGATATATAGAAAATCATTTTGAGCAGGCATTGTTTGCACATAGGCAGATACAAAAATTTTGTGGAAGCTCTCATGAGAATATAGGGCAAAAAGAGGCGGAAGTTTTGTTTTCACTCTTTTTTAATGCTATGCTCAATCTGTTTTTTGGTAAATTGAAGTTCAAATTTAGAATAAAAAAGATAAAAGAATATTTATCTGAAAAAGAAATAAAAACAGCGATTAAGATTTTTAAAGGTACAAAAAATAAGGGACTGTTCGACAGGGCTCAAAATGCCTTTAGGCGTATATCAAAAACAAAAAATCCATATTTAATATATTTCACGGCAAAGTTTTTGGTGTTTTTAAGAAATAAAGTTTTAGGAAAGGCGTAAGTGAAAGTGAAAAAAATATTACTCATGACAGACTACTATTATCCCGACCCTTGCGCCAATGGAGTTTGTCTTTATGAAATTGCAAAGGAGCTTATAGACCGTGGAAATGAAGTGCATATTCTGTCTATAAATAATGGCATAAAAGAAAAAGAATATGAGTATGACGGCGTGAAAGTTCACTCTATAAGGCAGGATAAAATTTATTATCACTTAAAAAAACAAGAAAACAAGGCAGAGGAAGAAAGAAGCAAGCTTGCCTTAAAATTTTGGTCGACAACAAACAAAATGAGATTTTTGCTTGAGGTGCCAAACTACCCTGTGACCTTGCCGATGCTTGCAAGCAGGTACTATAAAAAGCTTGAAAGCTTGCATAAAAAATATAATTTCTCGTTTTATCTATCTATGTTTCACCCAATTCATGCAGTGAATGCGGGGATAAAACTTAAAAAAAAATACCCGCAAATCAAAATGGGTTTTTACTCTCTTGACTCCATGACCAATGACATAAAACCTTTTCATTTTAAAGAGTTTAAGGAAAAAAGAGATTATTCGTTTGAAGAAAAAATACATGAGTGTAGTGATGTGATTTTGAATTTAAAATGCCACGAAAAGCACTACCTTAATAAAAAGTTTGATAAGTACAGAGAAAAAATGCGCACGGTGGACATACCGCTTATAAAAGAAAATAATGGCGTAAAAGAGAAGACAGGCGATGGTATTCATATTGTATACTCAGGTACCCTGTATCCTATTAGAAATCCCGAGTTTTCTTGCAATTGTTTTTCTAAACTTGTGGGACAAGACTTTAAGCTGGACTTTTTTAGCAGGGGAAGCCTTGAGCATATAATTGAAAAATACGAGGGTTTGACAAGTGGAAAAATAAAGCGAAACGGATATATACAAAGGGAGAAGCTACTAGAAATTATAGCAAATTCAGACTTTCTTTTGAGCATAGGCAACGAAGGCCTAGAGGCTATTCCGTCGAAAATTTTCGAGTATATGTCGGCTCTTAAGCCTATAATTCATTTTTATAAAAACGACAGCGACTCATGTTTGCCGTATCTGAAAAATTATCCTCATGTACTAATGATAAAAGAGGACGAAAAAAAGATAGAAGAAATTTGCCAAAGCTTAAAAGATTTTATGGAAAAAACTTTGGGCAAAACAATAAAGTACAGCGAGATTTTGGGAAGTTTTGAAATGAACACACCAAAATATACGGCGGATATTTTAGAGAAATTTCTATAAAGGGAGATTGATTTTTACATGAAAATACTATGGCTTTGCAATATGAGGCTTCCGCATATATCGAAGTATTTAAACTTAGAGACAAATGCGCTTGGCGGTTGGCTTACTGGTATGTCGAACGCACTTATAAAAGATGAGTTTTGTCAGCTTGTAGTGCTTTATCCAAACGGCACCGAGACTGTCAGTGGAAACACGGGTAAGATGAAGTTTTATGGCTTTAAAGATAGCGATATGAAAAAACAATTTGTCGATATTTTAAATGCAGAAAAAGTCGATATAATTCACATATTCGGAACAGAGTTTTCGCATACTTTAGAGATGGTAAACGCCTGTGAAAGCTTAAATCTGCTCGATAAGACAGTGATAAATATTCAAGGCCTCACAAGTATTATTGCAAAACACTATTATAGTGGACTGCCACAAAAAGTGATAAATAGATACAGTTTTCGTGATTTTTTAAAGCGTGACAATGTAAAGGGACAGGCAAAAGCGTTTTACAAACGAGGTCAAAATGAAATTGAGGCGCTAAAAAAAGCAAAACATGTCATAGGCCGTACAGATTGGGACAAGGCGTGCACGACACAAATTAATCCACAGCTTAAATATCATTTTTGTGGGGAGACTTTAAGAGATAGTTTTTATGAAAACGAGTGGAGTTTAGAAAACTGTGAAAAGTATTCGATTTTTATAAGTCAAGCCCAGTATCCGATAAAAGGTTTTCATCATCTACTTTTGGCAATGCCGAAAATTTTGGAGCGTTTTTCTAAGGCGCACATTTATGTGACGGGCAAAAGCCCACTCGAGGTGAGCGGTGTTGCAAAACTTAAGCAAACATATTATAATAAATATTTAGCTAAACTTATTAAAGACAATGATTTAGGCGATAAAATTACATTTTTAGGCTCGCTTAGCGAAGACGAAATATGCAAAAGATTTTTGAAAACTCATGTTTTCGTGTCGCCGTCGTCTATCGAAAATTCGCCGAATTCTGTTGGAGAGGCGATGATTTTGGGAGTGCCCTGCGTATCCTCTTATGTGGGCGGTGTAGCAAGTATGCTGACACATGAAAAAGACGGATTTTTGTATCAAGGTGATGCGCCATATATGCTTGCGCACTATGTTTGCGAGATTTTTTCGGACGATATCTTAGTAAATAATTTTTCGGAAAATGCAAAAAATCACGCAAGGCATACGCACGATAAAGACCTAAATTTAACCAAGCTTAAAAATATTTATAAGGAAATTTTGTAATGACAGTAACATTTTACTCTAACTTTTTAAATCATCATCAATTGCCATTTTGCCTTGAAATGCTTGAAGCAACACAGGGTAATTTTGTGTTTGTTGCGACAGAGGAAATTCCAAAAGAACGCACGGACATGGGGTATGAGGACATGAACAAAAGCTACCCATTTGTCGTTACTGCATATGAAAGTAAAGCTAATGAAGAAAAGGCGATGAAACTGGCCCTTGAGAGCGACGTGGTAATTCACGGCTCGGCGCCTGAAATTTATTTGCAAAAAAGAATGGAGCTAAACAAGCTGACATTTAGGTATTCAGAAAGAATTTTCAAGCGTGGCGTGTGGCGTGCTGTATCGCCGAGATGGCAAAAAAGTTTGCGCAGTTTGCACACGGTGTATAATAAGAAAAATTTGTTTATGCTATGCGCAAGCGCTTATACGGCAAGCGATTTAGCACTTGCCGGTGCATATAAGGATAAATGTTACAAGTGGGGATATTTTCCCGAAGTTATAGAGTATGACATAGATAAATTAATATCTAAAAAGAAAAATGAAAAAATAAATTTGCTGTGGTGCGCGAGGTTCTTGGACTGGAAACACCCACAAAAAGCACTTGAAGTGGCAAAAAAACTTAAAGAAGACGGCTACAATTTTCACCTTAACATGATAGGTATAGGTGAAATGTTTGACGAAGTTAAGTCGAAAATTAAAGAGTGGTCACTAGATGAAGAAGTGTCGCTTTTAGGAGCTATGTCGCCCGAAAAAGTGCGCGAGTATATGGAGATATCAAACATTTATCTTTTTACCTCTGATTACAACGAGGGCTGGGGAGCGGTTTTAAATGAAGCCATGAACAGCGCCTGTGCGGTTGTAGCAAGCCACGCTATCGGTTCAGTTCCATACTTAATTAAAAATGGAGAAAATGGACTTGTGTATAAAAACAGCGACGATACTGAGCTGTATGCAGTGGTAAAGCGGTTTATGGACGATAAGGCACTAAGAGAAAATTGTGGAAAAAATGCTTATCTCACACTAAAAAATACATGGTGCGCCGAAACCGCAGTGCAAAACTTTATGAAACTTTGTGATAATCTGCTGAATAATAAAAATAATGAAATCCCAAACGGCCCTTGTAGCAAAGACGAATGTGTGTCGCAAAGGAAGATGTATGAGAGTATAATAAGCAAAAAATAGATTTTTTTTACATGGAGAATATATGAATAACAGGAAAAAAAGCATTTACAATTTAATATGTTCTACATTTGGACAGCTAGTAACTATAGCGCTTGGTCTGATTCTTCCAAGGTTGTTTATAGCAAATTACGGCTCTGATGTAAATGGACTTCTCTCGTCTATTAATGAGATAATTGTATATCTATCTCTGTTTGAGGCAGGTGTTGGAGCCCTTGCGATGAGAGCCTTATATAAACCAGTTGCAAATGACGATAAAGGTGCTATAAATGCAATTTTAGCCGCTGTGAATAAGCACTTTAAGAAAGTGACGCTTTTTTATCTTATCACCCTGTTAGTAATAGCATTTGTGTATCCAATAATTGTGGGAGTCGACTTGCCGTATTTTTCGGTTTTTCTCATAATTCTTTTTTCTGGACTTGGAAATGTAATCGTATTTTTCTTTCAAATAAAATACAAACTGCTTTTACAGGTTGAGGGAAAAAACTATTTGACTGCAAATTTGCAAACTATAATAATTATACTAGTAAATGCGGCGAAAATAGTTTTAATTACGCTTGGTTTTGATGTTGTGATAGTTGTAATGGCGACTTTTGCCATTAACTTAATTCAAACCGCATATATACGCCTTTATATAAAGAAAAAATACAAGTATATTGATTTAAGCGTAGAGCCAAATAAACATGCATTAACCCAGACGAATTCTATGCTGATACATCAGGTGAGCGGCCTAATATTTTACAATACAGACGTGTTAGTTTTAACTTTGTTTTGTGGACTTGAAATTGTTAGTGTTTATAGCATATACAAGATGATAGTGCTAAACATAGGCAATTTTGTAGGAATACTTTTAAGCAGTGTAAGCTTTATTATGGGGCAAACATTTAATACAAATGTAGAGCTATTTAAAAAAATGATAGACACTTTCGAAATTTATTACAGCGCAATTTCTTTTGCTTTAATGACCGTGACTTTAAATATGTATTTAAGCTTTATAGGGCTCTACACGCAGGGGATATCGGACGTAAATTATATATATGTATATGCACCGATTTTGGTAGTGGCGATTGAGCTTTTAACCTATATGCGTGTTCCGATGATGAGCACAATAAATTATGCGGGGCACTTTAGGCAAACGCAAATTCGCTCGGTGATTGAAACCTGCATAAATTTAGTGGTTTCGCTTTCTTTAGTTAATTTAGTCGGGATTTATGGCGTGCTAATAGGCACTGTGTGTGCACTGCTGTATAGGTCAAATGATGTAATAATTTACACCAACACAAAAATACTTAAAAGAAGCCCAAAAAAGACATATAGTATTCATGTGGTAAATATTGCATTAATTTCACTTTTAACCGCGTTGTATAATGTTATGAATATTCAAATTGACAATTTTATAGATTTTGGTATAGTGGCTGTGATATTTACGGCATTAGCATTGTTGGTTTTTGTAGGAGTACAAAGTTTGATATTTAGACAAAATGCAAAATTTGCATTGCAATTTATAAGAAAAAGAACATAGTGTGGGGTAGGTAAGGATGAAAGTATCGATAGTGGTTCCCATATACAATCTTGAAAAGTATATAGGTGAATGTATAAAATCTATATTAAATCAAAGTTATACGGATTTTGAATTAATTTTAGTCGATGACGGCTCCATAGATAAATCGCTATCAATTTGCCGTGAGTATGAAAAACAAGACAGTAAAATAAAAGTGATTACAGGGGAAAATGCAGGCGTATCGAGTGCTAGAAACAAGGGGATAGAGATAGCGGATGGAGAGTGCATAACATTTGTCGACGGCGACGACAGGGTGGATCCAAACTGGCTTAAAGCCTTGGTTTTTGATATGAAAAGGGACAAAAAAATAATTATCTCTTGTTGCAAAGTAAAAGAAACTGATAACTTTAGTGGCGAAATAGTAAGTGAATATAAAGAAAATGATTTTGAAATTGGAAATAAAAACGAGCTTCTTGCAAGTATAATAAACTGGAGTGGAGATTGCGCGGTTTATAATAAACTTTTTTATAAAGAGAAAATAGGCGACTTGAGGTTTATTGGAAAAGCCACAGAGGACAAACTGTTTAATGTGAAGTATCTAGCTAAAAACGAGGGCTTATTTTCACAAAGAAGTGACGAGTTGTATCTATATTACAAAAGAGAAAACTCCGCATCTAGAATAACAAAATTTGACGAAAAGTTTTTTCAAATAGTAGATTTTTCCGAAGAAACAGCCGAATGTGTAAAGGATAAAACAGATTATATAAAGGACTGTGCACTGTATAATATTTTTAGGTCAAAACTGCTTTTGATAGATTTTATTGCCTCGGCTGAAAAAATTGGAGAGTACAAAAAACAATTTACTGAGTATAAGAATTATATGAAGAAAAATAAGAGTATAGCAGAAAAATTTGGTTTGCCAAAAAATCAACAAAGAGTTTTGAAATGTATAAGTGTCGGAACAAATTTTTTGAAGTTGTTTATAAAACTAAAAAAACTTAAATCTAAATTGAGATGAGACTTTTAATTTATAGGAGGTAATAAAAATGTTTAAAAATAAAACACTACTAATTACAGGCGGTACAGGTTCGTTCGGTAATGCCGTTTTAAACGGATTTTTAAAGACCGATATAGGTGAAATTCGTATTTTTTCAAGGGATGAGAAAAAACAGGACGATATGAGACATGAGTTTACACAAAAAATGCCAGAGTATGCCGATAAAATTAAATTTTATATAGGCGATGTAAGAGACATAAATTCTGTGAATAATGCAATGCACGGTGTGGACTTTATATTTCATGCCGCGGCGCTAAAACAAGTCCCGTCTTGCGAGTTTTTTCCGATTGAGGCGGTGCGCACCAATGTATTAGGAACAGAAAATGTTTTAAATTCTGCAATTGAAAATGGCGTTAAGACTGTCATTTGTCTGTCGACCGACAAGGCGGCGTACCCTGTAAACGCTATGGGTACATCAAAGGCTATGATGGAAAAAGTAGTAGTTGCAAAATCAAGAACTGTAGACGAAGAAAAAACTAAAATATGCTGTACGAGGTACGGCAATGTGTTGTGCTCTCGCGGTTCGGTTGTGCCCCTTTGGATAGAGCAAATTAAGGCGGGCAAGGAAATCACGATTACAGAGCCTTCTATGACAAGGTTTGTAATGAGTCTTGAAGAGGCTGTGGACTTGGTGCTATTTGCATTTGAGCACGGAAACACAGGCGACATTATGGTTCAAAAAGCGCCTGCTTGTACAATTGAAGTGTTGGCGCAGGCGGTAAGCGAGTTGTTTAAAAGCAAAAACGATATAAAAGTTATAGGAATTAGACACGGCGAAAAACTATACGAAACCTTGCTTACGAATGAGGAATGTGCAAATGCTGTAGACCTAGGTGATTTTTACAGGGTTCCTTGCGACAAGCGCGACTTAAACTACAATAAATATTATAGCGATGGAAATAAAGAGAGAAATACGCTGACTGAGTTTAACTCAAACAATACTAAACTTATGAGCGTTGAAGAAGTAAAGGCGAAACTGTTGACACTTGAGTATATTAGACAAGAGCTTAAAGGGGTATAAATATGAAAATACTTGTAACGGGTGCCAGTGGATTTGTCGGAAAAAATCTCATTGCCCAGCTTGAAAATATTAGAGATAAAAAGGCTAATAATTATAAAGTATCTCCAGATATAGAAATTTATCCCTATGACATAGACACGCCTTCGCAGCTACTTGACATATACACAAAAGACTGTGACTTTGTTTTTCATCTTGCAGGGGTTAATAGGCCTGAAACTGAGAGTGAGTTTATGGAGGGGAATTTTGGTTTTACCTCTACACTTTTAGAAAAACTAGAAAAAAATAACAACAAAGCCACCGTGCTTATTACATCTTCAATTCAGGCAGAGCTTGACAATCCTTATGGAAAAAGCAAAAAAGCTGGCGAGGATTTGTTGTTTTCGTATGGTGAAAAAACAGGTGCAAAAGTTCTTGTGTATAGGCTTCCAAATGTTTTTGGCAAGTGGTGTAGGCCAAATTATAACAGTGCGGTAGCGACTTTTTGTAACAACATAGCAACAGGTAAGGACATCACAGTGAATGACCCTAGTGTCAACATGAAGCTAGTTTATATAGACGATGTTGTAAATGAATTTATATCTGCACTCACATGTGATGAGCACATAGAGGATAAGTTCTGCTTTGTTCCTACAGTGCACAGAGTGAGACTAGGGGAGATTGTTGACTTGATATATTCGTTTAAAGAAAGTAGAAAAAACTTAAGTGTTCCTATGCTTTCAAACGCGTTTGAAAAAGCACTTTACAGTACTTATTTAAGTTATCTGCCAAAGGACGAGTTTTCATATCCGCTTAAAATGAACATAGACGACAGGGGATCTTTTACAGAAATAATAAGAACCCAAGAGCGCGGACAGTTCTCGGTTAATATATCAAAACCGCATATTACAAAGGGAAACCACTGGCACAACACAAAAAACGAAAAATTTTTAGTCGTGGCGGGTGAGGGGTTAATCCAGTTTAGAAAAATTGGCACAGACGAAGTGATAGACTATAATGTGAGCGGTGAAAAATTAGAGGTTGTGGACATACCTACAGGGTATACACACAATATTATAAATAAAGGCGACACAGATTTAATCACGTTTATGTGGTGTAACGAGTGTTTTGACCCAAATAATCCTGATACTTATTTTGAGGTGGTATAATTTATATGCACCGTATAGTATCGGTTTCGCCGAACGTGCGATTAAATACTCTTGTCATTCCTTATGCTTCGCATGAGAAGAGTAGAATATTTTATTGAATTTTGTGCCGATGCGAAGCGGCGGAATGGAGCATTAAAATGGCAAAGTTAAAACTTATGACAATAATCGGCACAAGGCCTGAAATTATTAGGCTTTCTGCCACTATAAAAAAATGTGACAAATATTTTGAGCAAATCCTAGTTCACACAGGGCAAAACTATGACTATGAATTAAATCAAGTTTTTTTTGACGACCTAGGGCTTCGTGCGCCAGACTTTTACCTAAATGCGGTTGGTAGCGACCTAGGTGAAACTATTGGCAATATCATAGCAAAATCATACAAACTTTTGGTCGAACAAAAACCCGACGCACTGCTTATTTTAGGCGATACAAACTCTTGTCTTTCTGCTATTTCTGCAAAAAGACTGCACATACCAATTTTCCATATGGAAGCGGGTAACAGATGTTTTGACGAGTGCCTGCCAGAGGAAACAAACCGAAGAATAGTAGACCATATAGCCGATGTAAACCTTTGCTATTCAGAGCACGCAAGAAGATATTTAAACTACGAGGGTACTGCAAAAGAGCGTACCTACGTGACGGGTTCACCCATGGCAGAAGTTTTGCACGACAATTTAGTGAGCATTAAAAGCTCTGACGTGCTTAAAAAATTGAACTTAGAAAAAGGGAAATATATTTTGCTTTCAGCGCATAGAGAAGAAAATATTGACACAGAAGAGAATTTCTTTAGCCTGATGAATGCGGTTAATGCCATGGCGGAAAAATATGACATGCCGATTTTATACTCTTGCCACCCAAGAAGTGCAAATTATATAAAAAAACGTGGTTTTAAATTTGATAAAAGAGTCATACAAAATAAACCACTGGGTTTTCACGATTATAATAATTTGCAAATGAACGCATATGCAGTGGTGTCGGACAGCGGAACTTTACCAGAAGAGAGCAGTTTCTTTTTATCGGTAGAAAATCCATTCCCAGCCGTGTGTATAAGAACCTCGACAGAGCGCCCAGAAGCACTTGATAAAGGCAACTTCATACTCGCAGGAATAACGACAGAGCAAGTGCTACAGGCGGTTGACACAGCGGTTATGATGAACGATAACAAAGACTACGGAATCCCAGTGCCAAACTACACAGACGAAAACGTGTCGACAAAAGTAGTGAAAATAATCCAAAGTTACACAGGAATAGTCGATAAAATGGTGTGGCGAAAAGGATAGATTTTAGTTGAAAGTGATAGTGAAATCCTTCGGATTTTTGATTTAAAAGTTTTACTAAATTTTTTTCAAAAAATTTCAGGTTCTTAGGACTGAGTCCTAAGTCGTTTTCCGCAGAAAACGAAATCCAATCATGAGAGGCGCATTTTTGAAAGTGAATTTTGCACAGAGTGCAAAAGAGAAAACTTTTTGAAAGAAAAAAAGTTTTCTAAGATAAGTGCAGACCTTTACCCTACGACAAGCTTATAAAAGCGGAGCAGACTAAAAATCTGCTCCGTTTTTTTATAATTTTATAATACTATTTCATACTTATAATCTGTCATGGTGATGTCTGTACTTTTTTTATGTAGGCTGGGTCGGCATCAAGCATTGCCTCGTCGGGCAAAAATTCACCCATTTCAGGGTCGTTCCAAATGCTATACGCCCATAAGGCGTCGTCTTTTTCAAAGCCACGAAGATAAAGTCTGTCGGTTTCAATTATGCCGATTTTCATGTGAGCTCCTTTTTAGAAACTAAGAATTATTTTTATTCTTTAGAATATTGTAGCATATTACGGCGAAAATGGCAAAAGTTATAAAAACAATTAAGCTATGTACTATTGAATTGGGATAAGGCGCAACGCTACCCGTACGAAATAAAACCTGCGAAATCTTACCAGTAATCATTGAAAGTGGCATGAAAAGTATGCCAAGTATATTTATATAGCTTATGTAGAAACTAGGTTTTTCTCGAGAAAGTATGCGCCCGACGAAATATAATGCAATTCCGACTGATTGTATAATCATAGAACCCCAAATTGATACCATAGTTTGAGCCTCATACCATACGGCAAAGGCGCAAAACAAACCTATTGCAACAAATGTAGTGGAGGCAATGTAGAGAATTTTACTTGTAAACGACATATCCTTTTTAGGTTCACATGAAATGAAGTCGCTACCTTTCAAAATGTAATCAGTGCTAACACCAAAAAATTCACTTATTTTTATAATATGCTCCAAATCGGGTGAACTTTGTCCGCTCTCCCATTTTGATACAGCTTGTCGAGATACCCCGATTTTTTCGGAAAGCTCCTCTTGGGAAATACCGCTAATTTTTCTTGATTTCTGAATTCTATCGGCTATATTCATATTCTGACAACTCCTTTGCTTTTGAACTAAGTATAGCATAACTGTTGGTTGCATGCCAGCATTTGCGCATGGAAATGTGTCAACTAATGGTTGCATATGTTTTATTTACGCTGATTAGTTGCCTGCCTAAAGAGTAAATGTCAAGGCTATACATGAAAACTCCAAATAG
>CAYJIA010000038.1:0-19883 GCA_964370115.1 uncultured Eubacteriales bacterium | reverse complement strand
ATTAATAAAATAAGGCACACCACAAATTTATGGTGTGCCTAAACGTTATACTAATTACTTTGCACTTATTGTGGCACTTTTTAAGTGCCTGTCATTTTTTCAATACCATTTTTATTAGCATAGGACCATATTTTTTGATACCTACACCCAAACTTGCAACTACTGGTATGGCGACAGTTAAAATCTTTTTTCTCTTTTCTCGACCTTTATTTTTACACCTATCACATTTTTTCTCATCTTGTAATAGTTCTTTCCCACATTTACACTTTGCCATAATCCTATTCACCACTTTCTAAATATAATTTTCTTTCAGCAATAATCGTTTCAATATTAGATTTTAATTTTTGCGGAAATTCTATCCAACTACTATCATTTCCTTCCCAGTTTGTATGTAGTATTTCAGCATTTGTTCTGCTTCCATCTTTGTCTAAAAAAGCAGTATCAATAAAGTTTTGATATGATTGTAAAACTGCAATTTGTGCTTTTTCTTCGTTATGTATTGAGTATGCAGCAATACACAGTTGAGTAGATTCATTTGCATACTTCATAGACTCTCTTATGTTATTTAACAACATATCAGTTTCTTTTATTTTCCTTTTTGTTGGCTGAAGCAATAATTTAATATTACTACTTACAGTTTGCATAAGTTGAAATCTTGCATCATTTGCACTCTTCACTGCGTTAGCCAAGGTAAGTTGCTTTAAATTTTCATTACCAATATTTAACGCTTCTAAAAACTGCTGTTTAGCACTTAAATACAGACCAATTCTATCATCTAATTGACCTCGTTCGACTCGTTGTATTGCTGAGTTAAGCACTTCTAATTGTTCAATTATTTCAGACATTTGTTGCTGTAAATATAAGTTTGATAAAGAGTTACTCACATTGTTACTTTCAGCAATTTTCCCCACTTCTATTTCTTTATTTTCCAAAGATAGTTGCTTTGCAAAGTTACCAGATTTATCATATAAAGTAGGAAGAAAGCCTGTACTATCTTTTTTAATTTTTAATATCCATTCGCCTTTATCAATCATCGACTGAGTATATGGGTCAATGCGCGCAGTGAGAAAATTAGCCTTTTCAACAACATTCGACTTAGCTCCTGTAGAAACAATCTCTTTAATTAAGTTTCCTTTAATAAGGCTATCTGCAATTTTTCGTACAGAGCTATCTTGAACAGCGCTATAAGTCGCTAGACTGTCATCTTTGTAGAATGGAAATAAACTTTTATCAAAAACATCTATTTCATAATTTTTTTGAGGAATTGTAAGTTCATTCATTTTTTATACTCCTATTTCAATATTTTTTCAACTAACTTGAAGTGCCTTTTGCTACCCCTTCTATCGCAAATTTATACTACTTATTATTTTACGCTCTTTCTTAGGAATTTTCAAGAATTATATACAGTTCAAAATATAAGTTTTTTCGAAAGCAAATAGGAGAAAGGCATGAGAGATAAAAAATAAGGCACACCACAAATTTATGGTGTGCCTGTACATATTAACATATACTAATCACTTTGCAAAATCCTTTAATAAAAAGCAAAATCCGAAAACATTACCTATAAAGGTTAATTGTTTCGGATTTTGTACTTTTGGTGGACCAACAGGGACTCGAACCCCGGACCAACCGGTTATGAGCCGGTTGCTCTAACCAACTGAGCTATTGGTCCGCACAATTGACGAGAATTATTTTACCATATTCTTTACGATAAGTCAACCTCTTATTCTATTTTTATCTATTATTTTTTCATTTATTGTGATTTTGCTATATTCCTTTCATTTTTTTAGCATCTTGCGCAATTGCAGTGTTTAATTGCACAAAAATTATAAATATGTACATAACATTTTGTAATTTATCTGTACATTTTGATTTGTATATTATATAATACTAATAATAATACTTAATTTTAATGTACACCACTTAAAATAATGGAGGGATTTTATGAAATTTACTTATGATATAGCCGTTTTAGGCGCTGGAAGTGCTGGACTTGTCGTCGCTTCTGCCTCTGCCACTGTCGGTGCTAAAGTTTTACTTATTGAAAACGCTTTAATGGGTGGCGACTGCCTAAATTACGGCTGCGTGCCTAGCAAAAGCTTTTTACACGGTGCCCATCTTGCAGGGAGTATGAAATCGGCTAAAAAATATGGCGTTTTCGCAGATGAGCAAAGCGCAGATGTTTCAAGGCTTATGAACTATGTAAAAAGTGTCGTCGCAGGTATCGCCCCACATGACTCTGTCGAGCGTTTTACCTCTCTTGGTGTCGATGTAAAACTCGGTAATGCTGTTTTAGAGGACAAGCATACCCTAAATTTAAACGGCGAAAAACTAACCGCTAAGTCTATCGTTATAGCAACAGGCTCCACCGCATTTGTCGCACCAATTCAGGGCTTGTCGGAAGTCTCTTATTACACAAATCACAATATTTTTGAAATGAAAACTCTGCCAAAAAGTCTTGCTATTTTAGGCGGAGGGCCTATTGGCCTAGAACTTGGCCAAGGCTTTGCTCAGCTTGGTGTAGAGGTTCATATTATCGATATGAATGATAAGCTTTTCACCAAGGATGAACCCGAAGTTTTTGATGTAATGGAAGAAAAACTTAAATCTGACGGAATAAACCTATGTCTTGGAAGCTCTATTGAGCGGGTCGAAAAAACCGAAAGTGGCATAAAAATCCACTGCAAAAAAGAAGGCAAAGAGATTTTCGTCGAGGCAGAGGAGTTGCTCGTCAGCATGGGACGGGTTCCAAATAGTAAAAATCTTGGACTAGAGGCGGTAGGCGTTGCGCTTAATCCTCGCGGATATGTGCAAACTAATGATAAACTGCAAACCTCTGTCGACAATATATTTGCCTGTGGCGATGTCACAGGGCCTTATCTCTTTACGCACAGCGCGGGGTATCAGGCTGGAATAGTCGTACAAAACGCCGTTTTTGGCCTGTCGGCTAAGGTAAACTACGCAAATATCGCTTGGTCTACCTACACAAGCCCCGAGGTGGCACATGTGGGAATTTTAGAAAAAGAGGCAGTGGATAAAGGACTTCATATAGAAACCGTCTTTGTGCCCATGGAGGGCAACGACAGGGCAAGAGCAGAGGACGACACCAAGGGATTTTTAAAAATGATATTAAGCGACAAGGGCGTGGTTTTGGGTGCGACGATAGTAGCCGAGCACGCAGGCGAGCTAATTGCCACAGCGGCACTTGCAGTTTCGTCACATATGAACATATCGGCATTTAACTCTGTAATTTTGCCATATCCAACAAAGGCAGAAGTTTACAAAAAAGCGGCGACAGAGTTTAGAAAGGCGCATGTGGCTAAATGGCAGAAAAAACTATTACATTTCTTAATTAACAGGAGGAATAAACGATGATTGACTCACGCTATAGAAAGACTTTTCAACCTGCATTCGATGCGCTTGGTGGCGCTGTAAAAAAATCTAAAATAACGCCTAATCAAATAACCGTGCTGGCGTTTCTTATAGGCATCTCCTCGGGTGTTCTCGTCGCTTTTGAACATTATATTCTTGCAATAATAGCGCTAGCAATATCGGGAATTTTAGACGTGCTCGACGGCACTGTGGCAAGGCTTACGGGAAAAAGCTCGCCATTTGGCGCGTTTTTGGATATGGTTCTTGACCGACTTGTCGAGGGCGCAGTCGTAATCGGTTTTTACTTTGCATTTCCACAGTTTTCGCTGTTTTATCTATTGTTTTTTATCAGTGTAGTGTTTAACTTTGCGACATTTACCGTCGCCGGTGCACTCATAAAAAACCAAGGTGCAAAAAGTATGCACTACGACCCAGGCATTGCCGAGCGAACAGAAACATTTATTACTTTTTGGCTTATGATGCTATTTCCTGCCGTTTCGGGATATATACTTCTTACTTTTACAGGAGTTATCTTCCTCACGGGCATAATTCGCTTTATTAATATAAGCCGTATAATGAGGAGAACTTATGAAAAAGCTTAAAATTATTTTACCAATTGTGGCATTAGTCGCAATTATTGCCCTCGTGGCGTTTACACCGCTTAGAAACTATTTCACACCAGAGTATGTCACGGGTTTGATAGACAGCGTGCGTGGCTCTGCCCTTGCACCTCTTATCTTCGGTGCGCTTTATGTTCTTGCAGTCATTTTGGTCTTGCCCGGACTGCCAATGACCCTGCTTGCGGCACCTCTTTTTGGATTTTGGCAAGGGCTCTTAATAGTCATAATCGCCTCTAACATAGGCTGTACAATTACATTTTTCATATCAAGGTTTGCAGGCAAAAATTTTGTAATGCGATTTATAAAGTCGGGCACAATTTTAGACAAGGCAAATAAACAAATGGAGAAAAACGGATTTTTATATATGCTGTATCTTAGAATGATACCCCTATTCCCTTTTAATATAGTAAATTACGTGCCGGGGCTTACATCTATTTCTTACATAAAATACGCCATAGCAACCTTTATAGGCATGGTGCCGGGCTCTGCCATTTACGTTTACGCGTCGTTCTCTGCAAGCGATGTCGCAAACAATCCTTGGGGGCTTATAATATCTATCTTAATCCTCGTGCTTTTCACCCTTGTAACTGTATTAGTATCAAGGCGAAATTCAAAAAAAGAAAAAGAAGTTGCTGTAACAAATAATTAAATCTTTACTCAAGTTTTACAGTATGCTATTGTCTTGACAAATTCGATTTAACGTGTTAAACTGTGAAATATAGACAACAAAGGCGCATGGACCATGGTTCATAACGCCTTTTTTCTTTAATTTTATTAATTGGAGTTGATTTTATGAGCAAAATGATGCCAATATTTGGATACAAAAAACTGCTATCCACTTATCAAACACAAACAGCCATAGGTGATGTAAAGAGGATATTTGAGGATAATTTAAGCGCAAACTTAAACCTTAAAAGGGTTTCGGCTCCACTTTTTGTCGACTCTTTAAGTGGATTAAATGACAACTTAAATGGCACAGAGAGACCTGTTTCATTTGATATTTTAGAAACAAAAACAAACGGCGAGGTCGTCCACTCTCTTGCAAAGTGGAAAAGGCTTGCACTTCGTAAATATCATTTCCCTGTGGGTGATGGAATTTACACCGACATGAACGCCATTAGACGTGACGAGGAAATGGACAATATACACTCAATTTACGTCGACCAATGGGACTGGGAAAAAATCATTAATTTAGAGGACAGAAACCTAGACACCCTAAAAGATACGGTTACAAAAATAGTCGATGCTATTTGCACCACCCAAGAAAAAGTAAACGAGATTTATGGCCTTGAATTTAAGCTGTCAAGGGATATAAGCTTTATCACAACTAGCGAACTTGAAGAAATGTACCCAGAACTCACTCCAAAAGAGAGAGAGCACGCCTACCTAAAAGAGCATAAAACTGCATTTATCATGCAAATAGGCGACGTTTTAAAGTCGGGCAAAAAGCACGACGGCAGAGCGCCTGACTATGATGACTGGCAATTAAACGGCGACATCATGTTTTGGAACGACATCCTACAATGCGCCTTTGAAATTTCCTCAATGGGCATAAGAGTAAGCCCGCAGTCGCTTTTAGAGCAACTTGAAAAAGCAGACGCAATGGAGAGAAAAGATTTCCCTTTCCACTCCATGCTACTAGAGGAAAAACTCCCCTACACCATAGGGGGAGGCATAGGACAATCAAGACTTTGCATGCTAATGCTAGGCAAGGCACATATAGGCGAAGTTCAAGTGTCGATTTGGGACGAAGAAACCATAAAAGCCTGCAATGATTTGGGTATAAGATTGCTGTAAGAGTATTAAGTATAAAAAAAAGTCCTGATTTTTTGCACACGATGCCAGATTGTCCAAAGACCTGCAAACTCAAAAAATGAGCCAAGTTGGCTCATTTTTTTGCGTTTACGGTTTTTTCGACAGCCTGAAGCATCACATTTAGTGATGCTTTTTTTAGAAGAATTTACCCAAATATCTATCCACAGTTTCGCGCACAAATTCCCATTTCTAAATGCCCCTGTGGTCTGTGCATAATAAAATCAAGCCAAGTAAGGCCAATTTTGCCATTGCTGTGCTCAAGAGTTATTGCGTAGATATATTTTCCATAACAATCTTGAATTTCGTCGTAATCGTTTAAATCTTTACTATCTTTTATAACGCAGGCGTAACTATAGGCTTTCATAGCATAAAATTCTTTCCCAATCGAAAAATCAACAGGTAGTTTTTTTACATTGTCCTCAAGCTTTTTGATAGGAGCGCATTGCACTGATAAGCACCATCCTCTTTTAACAAATGAACTTTATACACGCCACTTGCCACAAGCTCCTCCTCGTTATTTATAATTTTTATATCACTTGCACTGTCTACTAGCTTTTGTAATTCGCTGTTTTTTTGAAGCGTGCTCTTGCAAACTGCAATATCGACATTATGCATTTTGTAAAAAATCTTATCCAAAACTTTTTCAAAAGAGAGTTTTTCCGTTGTTGGAGGGTATTTGTCGATTATTCCGACAAGCATTTGGCAAAGCGCGTATTTATCGTCATTTTCCTCCGATTTAATACCGTCATAAAACTCTTCAAGCCCCATATTTAATTTACCTAAATACAGAGGATAACTCACATTAGTCATAACTAACCCACACTTACCTTTCATCAATTAATAATACATAAATTTCACTTTGTCGTCAGTTAGTTTTATCTAACTAACTGACATTATACTAAACTCATCCTTTTTTGTCAATCATCATTTTTAATAGCCCCAAATATTTTCTTAATCTACCAAGCCGTTATAGCAAAAACGCTTTTTTGCAAAAAAAAAGAAAACCCTCGTCAAACGAGGGTTCAGACAGCCAAAAATCTATGTTAATTATCAAAACAACGCCTTATAAATTCTTATTATATCTTCTTTTCCGATTTCTTTAATCGTATTTTGAGGGCTTCCGCTCACTAGGGCATCAGCGGCCATTTTTTCTATTTTGTCATAAAATTCATCTTTTTTTATTCCGTATTCTTCAAGGCTAGGTATTTCACATATTTTGCAAATTTGTGATAGTTTTTCCACAAACTTCTTTGCACAACTTTCATCGTCTTTTTCATTTATGCCTATGGCTCTGCCAAGCTCAGCAAATTTTTTGTATGTACCGTCTACTGCAAAATCCATGCATTTTGGTAAGAGCATAGCGTTTGAGACTCCGTGCGTCACGTGGAAAAGCGCTCCTATCGGCCTGCTCATTCCGTGCACTACTGTTACTGATGCATTGTTAATTGCCACGCCTGCCTCGAGTGATGCTATAGCCATTTCACCCCTTGCTTTGCTGTCACTGCCGTCTTTGTATGCTGTGGGAAGATACTTAAATATCTTTTTAACAGCAGACAGCGCCACTGTGTCGGTTAAAGGCTGAGAAAGTCTTGATGTATACGCCTCGACTGCATGAGTGAGTGCATCAAGCCCTGTTGCTGCCGTTATGGATTTCGGACAACTCATAGTGGCCAGTGGGTCTAAAATTGCCAAATCCGGTATTAAGTCGTCGCCCTTAAGTAGCATTTTCACATCGTTTTCTAAATCGGTAATTATAGTAAACTTTGTAACCTCAGAACCTGTTCCAGCAGTGGTTGGAATTGCTACCATCTTAGGAAGTTTTGCGCTTATCATCTTGCCCATATAATCGGATATCTTTCCACCTAGCACCGACAAGGTTGCTATTGCCTTTATGGCGTCCAGTGGACTTCCTCCACCTATTCCTATAAAAAAGTCGCAATTAGATTTTTCATATTTTTCAAGTCCTAAATTTATCATTTTGTCGGTAGGCTCGCCCGTTATATCGGTAAAAATTTCGTATTTTACACCTGCGCTTTCTAAGGTATCTGTAAGCGTTTTAAAAAAATCAATTTTGACAACATGTTTTCCTGTTACTATAAAAGCTTTTTCTCCAAAACTTTTAAATTTTTCTAATGAATTTACAAGGGCATTTTCACCCGATATTACCAATGGCATCTTAAACTGATTTGACATATACTACATTTCCTCCTTATCTGCCTTTAAAACTGCATTTAGCATAAGCGACGCACCCATTGTACAGTGCTGTGCGCTTGAATATTCCTCCTGACAATGCGACAAACCGCCTTTTGACTGAACAAAAATCATCGTTGTAGGTATCATATATACCACAAACTGAGCGTCATGCCCTGCTCCTGAATGTATTTCTTGATGTGACACCTGAAGCTCTTTTGCACAGTCTTTTACATAAGAAACAAGTTTTTTGTCCCAATATACTGTGTCCCTGTTCCAAGCTTTTTCCACCTCGCATTTACATCCTGCCCAAAGTTTTCCCTCACAGCTTTTCACTATACTAAGCACCTCTTCTAAAACTTTAGGATCTTCATGTCTTGAGTCCAGTGAAAACTCAAAATAGTCGGGCACACAGGTATGAATATTAGGTCCGCATATGACCTCTCCCGTTGTGTACACTAAGTCTTTATATCCGAGTTTGTCTATCTCTTCATGTAAAAAGCTTAACGCCTTACAAGCTGCATAAAATGCATCTTTTCTTTTTGGCATAGGAAAAGTTCCTGCATGGGTGGTCTGACCCCAAAATTTTAACCTATAGTTAAACATTCCCAAAACACAGTCTACTATGCCTATATCCTTGCCATTATCCTCAAGTATTGGCCCTTGTTCTATATGAGTTTCAAACATACATAAATACTTTTCTTTTGAAAGCCTATTTTCTTTTTTCCCTTTAAATCCAGAGTCTAAAAGCGCCTTGCCGAAGCTCTCGTTTTTGTCAAGTACACTTTTTGAATTTAGCATATCCAAAAGGGCAAATTTTGGTTTGATATCCTCTGGCAAATAGTCATAACACACCACGCCAGACGACATCATTGCAGGTGGATATAACGAACCCTCTTCGTTTGTCCAAATCATAGCTGTCAGCGGATGTCTATGCTCTACTTTTTCTAAAACAACGGTTTCTAAAACCTCCATTGCGCTTATAACGCCTAAAATTCCGTCATAGTTTCCGCCGTTTTTTACAGAGTCGCTGTGCGAACCCATGACTATTCTTTTCGCAGATTTATCTGTACCTTCTATAGTAGCATAGATATTTGCCATGTCATCTACTTCGATTTTAGCGCCGATTTTTGTCATTCTTTCTACAAATTCATTTCTTGCAATGACATCTTCTTTAGACAAGGTATATCTTGTTATTCCGCCTTTGCCGTTGTCGCCAAATTTTTTGAAAGTATCAATTTTATCCTTCATTCTATCAAGACTGCATAAAAACATATTCATTCACCTTCTTAGTATTTATTAGGTCTTCTGCATTTTTCGAGCAAATCTACTATATCTTCTTTATCTACGCTAAACACAGGTCCCTCTTTGCCGTTTTTGTCCTCAAATATAATCATGCACTTGTCGTCCCAGTCGCTTATTGTTAGTTTTGTAGCACCCTGTGCTTCAATATTTTGATAAACTTCATTTTTGCTTCTCACAAATCCAAAAAGCTGTCCGTCCCATGGTATTTTATAAGAAAGTTTTTTTCCAAAATCTTTTTTCAAATCAAGAACAACTACAAGTTCGCTTATGCCGTGCGGAATATCCTTTTCTTCATAATTTACAAGTCTAAAATGACTTATCTTAAAAATGTCGGATAATTTACACGCTTTAACTTCATCATAATGTTTTCTCATCATATCACTCCATTAAATCATTTTGTCGACTTCAAATAATACTTCGTCCACTTTTTCAAGCTCTTCTACAAGTTGTTCTTTTGTGATTATCAGCGGAGGACAAATAAGTATCATATTTTCGTGTGTATAGGTCATAAATCCTCGTGCTTTTAGCATTCCGTTGATTTTTGGCATGAGCCCCTCAGGGTCTTTACCATATGGAACAAGTGCTTCCTTTGTGTCTTTGCTTTTTACTAGCTCGACTGCACTGAAAAGTCCTATATATCTCACGTCTCCCACACAAGGGTGAGTTTCTTTTAGTTTTTCTAGTTCTTGCCCTAAAACTTTTCCAACTGTGTTTGCATTTTCTAAAATATTATTTTCTTTGTAATATTTTATGCACGCAACTCCTGCAGAACACGCTAGAGGGTGACCACTGTATGTAAGACCACATGAAAGGAAGTTGTCATTAAAATACTCTGCTATTTCTTTACTTACGCATACACCGCCTAGCTGAGTATATCCCGAGGTGACACCTTTTGCAAAAACTACCATGTCTGGTTTTACATTAAAGTTTTCAAAACCGAACATCTTGCCCGTTCTGCCAAAGCCTGTCATAACCTCGTCACAAATCATCATAATTGAAAATTCGTCACATATATTCCTTACTCCTTCCATGTATCCTTTTGGTGGAATTATAATTCCGTTAGATCCAGTAACAGACTCCATTACTATCGCCGCCACGTTTTGAGGGCCTTCATAAATCACTTGCTCTCTAAGCTTTGTAACATAGTAATTTGCCGCCTCTTCTTCTGTTTTAAACGGGATAATTTCTCTATACACATAAGGGTCAACAAATTTCACAAACCCAGACATCGATGGCTGAAGTGTATAACCTCTTGGTTCACCCGTTAAATTTCCTGCACCGTAAGTAGAACCGTGGTAACTTCTATATCTTGAAAACACCTTGTGCTTACCTGTGAACATTCTTGCCATTTTCACTGCGTTTTCGTTGGCATCTGCTCCGCCATTTGTAAAGAACACTTTCCCCATATTGTCTGGCATGAGTTCAATAATGGTTTTTGCTAGCTCTCCTCTTATTTCACTGCCATAAGACGGACCTATAAAGCAATATTTATCCGCCTGCTCTTTTATTGCATTTACTATTTCTTTATTGCCATGACCGACGTTTAGGTTTACAAGTTGCGACGACATATCTGTGTACCTGTTGCCGTCTGTGTCCCACATATAAATACCCTCTGCCTTTTCAATAACAATCGGGTCAATTCCTCTTTGTTTTGACCATGACTGCATATTGTATTTTGTGTGATTTAGCTTTACTGTGTTTTTATCCATTTTTATTTCTCCTGTCATTTAATTATTTTCAGTATGCAAAACGCAAGCGATATGTCTGCGTTTTCTTTAATGCTTAAACCCGTACCCATTATTTCCTTGATTTTTTTAATTTTGTAATTGATTGTGTTGCGGTGTATAAAGTTAATTTCCGCCACTTTTTGTACGCTGCCATCGTTTTCAATATACTCCTCTAAAATCTTACACAAATCGCCTTTGCTTTCTCTGTCATACTCTATAAGTTTGCCTAAAACACTATTACAATAATCTTTTAATAACTCCTCGTTTTTAATCTCAAAAAGCAATTTATATATACCCGCATCTTTATAGAGAACCAAGTCTTTGCTGCTCAGTCGCGCTACTTTAAGCGCCGATATACTCTGCTCGTATATTTTAAGTAGATTTGTATACCCGTCTATACTTTCCGATACGCCAATGTGAATTTCCACGTCATTTATATGTTCGGTATTTTTACAAATTGCATTTTTGATTTTTTTAATATCTTCATCTTTTATATTTTGATATATGAGCACCATGTTTTTATTCCAAATAAAGAAGCCTCTTGACAAACTGTTTAGCCTTGATTCCTTTAAAAGCGATAGCCTTATTTCAGTGAGCATTTTTTTGCTTATATTCAAATTATTGATTAAAAACTTAACTGAAACCACTTTATACGTAGATTTCTCGCTAAAACCTGCTTTTTTAAACGCCACAGCATAACCTTCTTGATTTTCTGGATTTATAATTAGGTTTTTAAATGCCTCTGCAAGGCTTTGCTCCACTTTTTCATCGCTTATAATTATTCTGCAAAACTCGTAGGTTAAATCAATAAGCCTTATTGCCCACGGAAGCGAAAACAGAGGAAAGTCGTTTTGTTCGCAGTAAACTATAACTTGCGGTGGAATTTGCTTTATATACGGACCAAGGTTTACCACAAGTCCACTTGAGTTGTTTTCTTTTAAGCTCTTTACAAAGTCTAAAAGATATCTTTCGTCTTGGTGCGCAATTCCCGTGGTAAAAATAAGCTCGTTTCCATGAAGAAAATCAGGCACCTCTGTGTCTTCTACCATATGAACCCATCTGACAGGATTTTCAAGGCCTTTTTTTCCTGCAAGAAGTTTTAGGTTGTATTTTTTCTCAGCCTTTACAAAAAGCTTATTTAGGCTAATAGCCATTTATTTATCACCACATTTCACTCTTTTACTCTCAATTATCGCACCAACGGGACATACCAGTCTACACAAGTGACATCCCACGCATTTTTTTGCGATAAATTTAATTTTGTCCTCCACTACGTCTATCGCCTGATGTCCTGCATCAAAGCACGATATGTAGCATCTTTTACAGTCAGTGCATTTATTTTTATCGAAAACAGGATATACCTTAGTCGTCCTGTCAAGTAAATCTGCACTGCAAATATTTTGAAGCGCCTTACCGACAAGGTCACTTAATTTTTCTATGTTATTTTCATAAAGATAATTTGAAAGCCCCGATATTAAATCATCTATTATTCTATACCCATATTCCATTACCGCCGTGGTAATTTGTATGTTAGAACTTCCAAGGCTTATAAAATCTATAGCATCTTTATAGTTTTCAATTCCACCCATACCACTTATTGGTATGTTTTCAAGTTCTTTACATTTTGCCATGTCAGAAATAAATCTTAAAGCAATTGGTTTTACCGAGCGTCCCGAGTAGCCAGACACTGCCGATTTACCACCTACATTAGGTGCGCTTACTAAGTTTTCATATTTGACATCGCTTACACTTTTAATTGTATTTATCGCCGCAAGTGCATCTGCGCCTGCCTCAACCGCCGCTATCGCCGGTATTTCCATATTGCCAATATTTGGTGTCATTTTTGCCATTATTGGCAAAGTTGTACCCTTTTTTGTCGCCTTTGTATATTTTTTTACAAGCTCTGGATTTTGACCTACGTCTGACCCCAAACCCTCTGCCGACATATGAGGACACGAGAAATTACATTCAATTAAATCACAACCTGCCTCTTCTGAAAGCCTTGCAAGGCGGGTCCATTCTCTTTCGTTTTGCCCCATTATTGACGACACGATTATTTTATTGGGGAAATCTTTTTTAAGCCTTTTTAGGACTTCTAAGTCATCTTCGAGTTTTTTATCCGATATTTGCTCTAGGTTTTTAAAGCCTACAAAACTCCTATGAGAATCCCTGCTGACCCCAAAACGAGGAGATACTTCCCTTGGTTCATAAAAACCTATGGTTTTATAAACTATTCCTGCCCAGCCCATTTCAAGAGCTTTTGCACACATTTCATATCCACTTGCGACAACAGAAGATGAGAGAAAAAAAGGGTTCTCGCATTTTATCCCACAAAAATCTATACTCAAATCTCTTTTGTAAGACTCTGATTTCTCTAAACTTTGACCTATTTCTTTTATTCTTATAGGGCTATCAAAATGTATGCAGGCATTTTGGCAAGGCGCTTCACAGTCTCTACAGGTTTCACTATTAATCTCTTTTCCTGCTGTCGCCTTATTTTTAAATTTAAGCGAAAAAATCGCCTTTGCGGGGTCTTTTCCCTTTATACAAGCCTTTGTGCATTTTGCGTTAAAGCATAATAGGCACCTCGAAACCTCTGCCGTCCTTATTAAATCCGTGTAGACATTCATAGACTTTCCCTCTCTTGTTATTATTTCAGGGTGCATTTAATAAATTTGCCGTCACCCCTCTCACCTTTAAACTTACCGTTGTCGTAAACTAAATTTCCTCTTAAATATGTTTTAATGGGATAACCTAACAGTTTAACATTCTCCCAAATTGTGTGGTCGCAGTTTGAGTGCATAAGCTCATTTTTCACCGTAAAGTGCATATTTTTATCATAAATTACAATGTCTGCGTCTTTGCCGATAGTTATAGAGCCTTTGTTTTCACAGCCGAATATTTTTGCAGGGTTTTCGCAACACAGTTCTACCGCTTTTTCAAATGTGATTTTCCCCTTGTTTGCAGCACTTAACATATATGGATACATGTTTTCTATTCCTGCACAACCGTTTGGAATTTTTGTAAAGTCGTCTTCTCCCCATTTCTTTTCAAATGATTGAAACGGACAATGGTCTGTTGCAACAGTGTCTATATATCCACTATTTATAGCTTTCCAAAGTGCTTCTTTGCTCTCTTGTCCTTTTATAGGAGGTGAGCATACAAAGTTTATGCCGCCTTCTCTTTTATAAACATCACTTGTAAACTCTAAGTACTGAGGACAAGTTTCGGCATATATTTTAAGCCCTTGCTCCTTTGCCTTTATCACTTCATCTACGCCCTCTTTACACGCTAGATGCACTATGTAAAGCGATGAATTTGTAGCCTTTGCAAGCGCTATTGCCCTGTGGTCTGCTTCTGCTTCAACAAATTCAGGCCTTGATTTATAGTGATACCAAGCAGAAGTTTTACCTTCTTTTAAATAATCTTTTGTAAGCGTATCTATGATTTCCTTGTTTTCTGCGTGAACCGCAATTAATGCGCCGTATTCCTTGCTTTTTTCAAGCACTTTATAAAAAACTCCGTCGCTTACACCAAAGTCATACACCATAAAAACTTTAAAAGATGGAACGCCAAAGTCTACCGCTTCTTTTATAGACTCTAAAAGCCCATTTGAAATATCTTTTACAGCTACGTGAAATGAGTAATCCACACAGGCATTACCAGCACAAAGCTTATCTCGTCTTTTTATTGCATCGACCATATTTTCTCCAAAATCTTGTAGCACAAAGTCAAAAACCGTGGTTGTTCCGCCACAGGCCGCAGCCCTTGTTCCTGTAAAATAATCATCTGAAGAAACTGTTCCACCAAAGGGCATTTCAAGGTGAGTATGGGCATCGATTGCGCCTGGCAAAACAAGTTTACCGCTTGCGTCTACTATATTTTTACAGTTTGTTTCTGGGAGTTTCTCTGCTATCTCTACAATTTTGCCGTCTTTAATTCCTATATCCGCCAAAAATGTTTCATGCGCATTGCAAATCGTACCGTTTTTAATTATTAAATCCATATATACACACCCCATCAATTTGCTTTGTGGGCAAATTTTATTGCCCACAAAACATTCTAATTAATTATTTTTTATAAACCAAAACTATTCCTGAGCGTTGGTAAACTTGAGCCACTTGTACTAGGTCCATGCCACCTGCATTTGCAGCTATTAAGTTTGATACCCATGTCACGCCAAAGTCCACTGTACCGTTGTTTACAGCTGTTGTTTCGCCTATGTCACCGCCACCTGGAATAATATTAACTGTAAGTCCGACTTCATCATAGTAGCCTTTTGCCGCCGCCACGTAGTAACCCATAAACTGGCTTTGTGGTAACCATTTAAGTTGAATAGAAACCTCTGTTTTTTCAGGTTCGCCAAAATCTTCCATTTCAAGGAAAGATGTATCACGGATATCGTCTAAAGTCATCGCTGTCAATGCATCTGCCGCTGTTTGGTCTGCAAGTGTAATATACTCTTTAGCAAGCTCAAGTGTTTGCGCCATTGCCTCTTCATCCATATTGCCATAGTCAGAAACTGTGTTTCCACTTGTATCAGTTGTGACAAGTTTTGCAACTTCTTCTGCCATGTAAGCTTGGTGTTCTGATGATACCGACGAGCCTGCCTCATATACTATTTGAGCCGCCTCCTCAGGATTTTCACAGGCATACTCCCAGCCTTTTAGCGATGCGCTTACAAACGCCGCTACTGTGTTTGGATTTTCTGCGGCAAAAGCTTTTGTTGTAAAAATATTGTCCTCAAGCATTGCGACGCCCTCGTCATTCATGTCGATATATCCTACAGTGTCTCCATATGCATATCCGCCTTCATAGTCATTTACAACAAGACCAAGCTCATTATAAGTCATTGCAGATGCAAGAGTTATTGAGTCGTCGTCAAAGCCGTCCATGTCAAAGTTTTGTGAAAGGTATGTAGTTGGTTGACCGTATTTTGACAATAGCGCCATGATTTCATACTCGTTTCCAAGTCCCCAGTTTCCGACCTTACCCTCTGTTGCCGCAGCGATAATTCTATCTTCTGTAGAAAGTTCTTCGCTCTCTGATTCATCTGTGCTTTGTGATACCTGTGAGCTCTCAGATGTATCCTCAGACGAGCTTTCTGGTGGTGCGCCTGTACAAGCTGTCACGCTACCTGCAAGCATACATGCCATTATAAATGCTAAAATTCTTTTCTTTTTCATAACTTAATTACCTCTCTTTTTTAAATATATAATCAAAATTAGATTATCAAAATTTATGTTCTTCGTTTTTTAAGAACTATGCCCTCTACAATTAATAGCACTATATACATGATAATTCCTATCAAACAGGCTACTACTATATAACTCCACGCCGTCGCATATTGGGCGATTAAAATACTCTCTCTTATCTGCCTTCCTACTCCTGTGATATACTCTGCAAAATACTCTGACACTAAAGTACTTATTACGCTTGCAGGGACACTTACTCTAAGCGCTGTAAATATATACGGTATACTGTTTGGAAAACGCAGTTTAAATAGCACCCTAAGTTTTCCACAGGCATAAGACTTCATCAAGTCCTCTGAAAATGGTTTTAATTCATTCATACCCCTATAAGCATTTACACTCATTGCGGCAGTACACATTATTGTTACCACTATTATTTTTGCAATCATGCTTCTAACCGAAGCGTCCGAGCTTATGTCTTTAGTCCAGTTTGCAACTACAGGTGCAAGTGCCACTATTGGAATTGCGTTAAATGCCGATACTATGGTAAGTCCTCCAACGCCATAGGTTTTAAAAAATGTTGCTATCATTGCAATGAAGTACCCAAGCAAAGAGCCTAATACAAGTCCCGGAATAATTACGCTCACTGTCGAGCCTACATTCCACATAATCACTTCAATATTGTCTGATATTATCGAAAATATCCTTTCGGGAAGCGGTAGAACATATACATCTGTGTTTAATATTTTGTGTAGCACTTCGGTCTGCCACAAAATATAAATTAAAACTGCAAGTATTAAAGGACATAAAACAGTGGTTATTTTTTCTTTACTTATTCGCATTGTTTTTTACCCGCCTTCTAACTTTTTTGCCTGAAACTAGTTTTTGTAAAACACCTATGAGGTAAAAACTCATTATTCCTATGAATGCGCTAAAAAAGACTATTTGCCAAAAAACATATCTTGTCATAGCCCCTTTTAAAGACTGAGATAAAAGACATCCAAGCCCTATACCGCCTTGCAAAGTGTCGACTAATATAGATGCGGTTATCGCCATGGGCGCCGCTATTTTAAGTCCTGTAAAAAAATACGGTATGCACGAAGGGATAAGCGTTTTTGTATAAAGCTGAAACTTTGTTGCCGCATATGAATACATAAGTTCATGTTTTGATTTTTCAACCGACTTAAATCCAGCTAATGTACTTGTTGCAACGGGGTAAAAAGTAAGTATCGCCGCTATAATTATCCTACTTTGTGAAATATCTCCCGTTACGGCGTTTATAATTGGAGCAAGTCCCAAGATTGGTATCATTTGTATTAGCATTAAATAAGGAAAAATCATTTTGTCGGCTATTTTACTAATATTCATAACTAGTGCTAGGAAAAAACCAAGTGCAGTTCCCACTAAAAAACCTATTCCAGCCCTTGAAAGCGTTGCCCCTGCATTTTCTAAAACCATTTGAATTGCAGTTTGACTTCCGTTAATTAATGCATCGCTAAAAACAGATTCGACTATAGATCCAAGGCTTGGGAGAATGTTTTCTGGGGTTCTTTTTGTCTGTGCTATATTAAAAGCCGCTATTTCCCAAATAATTACTATTGCACTCACCCACAAAAGTGTTGCAAATGCCTTTGATGTAAAAATCTTTTTCACTTTTTCCACTCTCATATCACCTCTTTATAATAAAGTAAAAGTTTATACACCCTCAAAACTATTTCTAACCTTTGCAACAAGGTCTGTAAATTCTTTTGTGTTTTTAATGTCTTGTGTTCTAGGCCTTGGCAAGTCTACATCGATTATCGCCGAAAGCCTTCCTGGATGTGGTGATAAAACACATATTCTATCTGATAAAAAAACCGACTCTGCAATATTATGTGTCACAAATACTACGGTTTTATTTGTCTTTCCCCAAATTTTAAGTAAATCGTCGTGCAGTTTTTCTCTGGTAAATTCATCAAGTGCCGAAAACGGCTCATCCATTAGGAGTATCTCGGGTTTTATCGCAAGTGCCCTTGCAATTCCAACCCTTTGTTGCATACCGCCAGATAACTCTGGAGGATAGCTGTTTGCAAATTTTTCAAGTCCGACAAGCTCTAACATCTGCATTGCTCTTTTCTTTCGCTCCTGTTTTGGTATGTGCATGACCTCAAGTGGTAGCATTACATTTTTTAAAACTGTTCGCCAGTCATAAAGCACTGCACTTTGAAAAACTATTCCATATCTCTGTTTAAGCCTTGCCTCTTTAGGGCTTACCCCGCCTACTGTAATTTCCCCTGATGTTGGACACAGTAAATCGGCTATAACCCTTAAAAGTGTAGTTTTGCCACAACCTGATGGACCTAATAGAGATATAAACTCACCTTTTTGTATATCCATACTCACGCTTGTGAGCGCTGTTACTTCTTTATCTTCTGATTTATATACCATTCCGATGTCTCTTAACATTATTTCTGTATCATTACTTAATACGCTTTGCGTCATATGTATCATCTCCAACTAAAAATAAAAAAAACAGACAGGCGACTAAAAATCGACGCCATTGTCTGTTTTATACAATATTAAAATAAAAAAGCAGACAATAAACCGTTTTCGACGTCATTGTCTGCTTTTAATTATTTTGTTTTTGTTGTCAAAAGTATACCACAGCACAAACTATATAGTCAATAGCTTAGGCTCTTCACACTCCACTTATGGCTTAATATCTATATACAACAAAATTATATTGCCATTTATATGCATTTCTCACAAAAAATATGCGTACGCATTGTTCTGCAGTTAAGTGTTTACACCAAAGCACATATGCCAGAGCACACCACTATCCTAAGCTTTACATCGCATAACTAATAAATCACCACCTGTTGGTGATGCTTTGTTTTTGGAAGGTGTAACAGGTTTGGATATCGTCTTATTTTAAAAGAGGTTTTGAACTCGTAAAATCATATTAAGACACCACAAAACTTTTAGCTTTGTGGTGTCAACAAACCGCTCACGATATTGCGCTAAATTTAATTTAAGCGTGTGAGAGAAGTCATTCATATTATATGTGGGCGCACTCAAAAATATTTACAATTTTTCTTTATAGTCTGCCCTAAATCCATAAAATTTCATTCCTACAAATGGATATTTATTTGCTATAGTAATTAACTTTGTTTTAAAACATTCAAAATCTTCACTTGTTAATAACTGCTTCATTAGCAAAACAAAACCGTATAATCGAGAATTATCTATATTTCCACTTTCATTTTTCATTAACAAATCTTTTTGTTTTTTACTTAAAAACGGTTTTTGTTCAAATAGCCGATTATATAATCTTCTTCCATGTGCACACATATTTCTAATAATTGTAAGGCTATGCATACTTTTTTGTAAAATCTCTGCAGCTTTTGTATTTGTCAAATTAAAATGTTTTGCAACAGCATCTTTTATATTTTCGTCACTACTTTTGGTGATTAAATAAAGTATAGAAATATCCGCTATTGTAAATAAATCCACATAAGCCCAAAACGGCATATCTTCGCTCTTTGCGTTAAAGTGCTTTATATACGCTTCATGTTTTAAACTTTTTATTCTCTGTTCTTCAGATTTAATCATTATTTGCTTGTATTTATCGACATCGGCAAAATATTTCACATCAAGATACGCATATTCGCCATAAGTCTTTG
>CAYJIA010000037.1:14307-19912 GCA_964370115.1 uncultured Eubacteriales bacterium | reverse complement strand
TGTAAAAAATTTAGTAAAACTTTTAAATAAAAAATGCGAAGCATTTTCACCACAACTCTTCACTCTTCACTTTTAACTCTTAACTATAATAGTTTCTCACCCTAAACTTAATCCCTAATTCTTCTGCGAGTTTTCTACTGTCTTCTATATCTTTTTCGGGTATTGTGTTGACCACTGTAAATACTGTGTTTTTGACATATTTGCCTAGATTTTTAGAAAACTTTAGCATTTCTTCAAAGGCTTTTTCTCCAAAACATGGATTTGTCACCTCTAAGTATTTTTCTTTGTTTGGTGAGTTTAGGCTTATAGAAACGGTGTCGAACATATCCTTAAAGAGATGTTCGGTCGGTGCGTTGTTTATTAAATTAGAAAGGCCATTTGTGTTAAGTCTTATTTTTATATTGCTAATGCTTTTAACGTACTTGCATATTTCTAGCATATCATAAAGCCTTTCGGTAGGCTCTCCAAAACCACAAAATACAAGCTCATCATAATCATCTAGATTATATTTACTAAATTCGGCCAAAACTTCTGTTAAACTAGGTTCGTGTGAAAGCCATAGGCTGTCCACATCTCCTACGGAATCACTAGTGTTTCTTATGCAAAAAGTACAGGCGCAAGGACATTTGTTTGTAATGTTAACATACAACCCGTTTTTTTCTTTATATAAAATATTATCCATTTATTGTCTTTATCCTTTCTAAAATATTCATTTTATCCATTGCTTTGCCTATTGTTATAAAGCATATAAAGCTTCCGATAGGCTGAATTGCACCTGTTAAAATTCCAGCGAAGGCGGCAATAGGATTGCCAAAAAGTATAATTTCGGCAAGGACATAACCAAATAGTCCGACTACAGAGGCTATAAGTGCAAATACTATATTTTGAGTATTAATAATTTTATTTGATTTTTTAAAGAAGGTAAGTGCCATAAGCGCCTTAATAATTAAAGTAGGCACAAGCCAGATTGCGGCCCCGGTGGTGACATCGGCAAGCCCAGCCCCTATAGCACAAGCGGGTATGGCGTACGCGCCGGGTAAGATGCAAGCGGCAAGATAAATAAAAGTGTCGCCAAGATGTATATACCCATTTCCTATAGGTATATGAAGAAGATAAGCTGTTGCAAGAAAGACCAGCGAGGCAAACAATGCCGATAAAGCAAGATTTTTAACATTTGAATTTTTATTCATTATGAATATTCACCTACTCCTAAATATTTTATTGTATATTATACACAAAAAACTTGATTTTGGCAAGAGCGAATTTTTCGCGGTTTACCATGCTGAAATGGTGAAGTTATGTAAACTGTAAATTATAAGAAAAACAAATAAAAATTCACAAATAAAAATGCGATTTCGCTTGCAATAACTGAATAAAAATGATATAATTCAATGGAATATCTGCGGATAAAAATTTGTTTAATATGTTTACTATATAAATTATAATAAATAAAGGGGAAAACCGATGGAAAAAAAAGCCTATAGATTGGGTGATTTGCTTATAGAGCAAGGAGTAATTACAGAAAATCAGCTTATGCAGGCGCTTGAAATGCAAAAAAAAGAGCATAAGCATTTGGGAGACTGCTTGATAGAATTAGGTGCGCTAACAGATGATGATATAGCGTCGGCGCTAGAGCTTCAACTTGGCATACCGAGAATTGAGCTTCGAGGAATAAAGATAGAGCCTGATCTTATCAACATGTTCAACGGCACCATGCTTAGAAAATATGATATTTTACCCGTTGCGTATACCGACGAGACTAAAACGGCTATTATACTTGCTATGGCAAACCCGCTTGATGTTTCGGCACAAGACGACGTGTCTATAATTAGCAACTGCATGGTAGAGAGAAGAATTGCTACTTTGGGCGAAATAAATGCTGTTTTGGATAAATATTTCGGCACGGGCGAGGCTATGTCGGCGGCTGAAAAATACTCAAAAGAGCGTGAGGCCCAACTAAAGCAACAAGAGGCAGAAGAAGCTGCACAAGAGGCCGAGCTTGAAAATGCGCCTATCGTACAGCTTGTGCGTTCGATTATAGAGCAAGCGGCGCGTCAAAGAGCCAGTGATATACACATAGAGGCACTTGAAAAGCAAGTGCGTATAAGATACAGAATAGACGGTGTTTTATCAGAAAAAATGCTTTACGATATAAAGCTTTTACAAGCCATAGTTACACGCGTGAAAATCATGGGCGGCATGGATATTTCTGAAAAAAGGAAACCTCAAGATGGCCGAATTAGTTTGGTGGTCGATAAGACAGAGTATGACATCCGTGTGTCGCTTTTACCGTCGGTATATGGCGAGAAGATTGTTATGCGACTTGCATCTAGTGCAAACTTTTCAATGTCTAAAAGTGACCTTGGTATGTATGACTTTGAGCTTAAAACTTTTGAGCATATATTATCAAACCCAAGTGGAATTATCTTGGTAACGGGTCCTACGGGTAGTGGTAAGTCTACAACTTTGTATACATCGGTGTCCGAGCTTAACGACGAGACGGTTAATATAGTCACGGTAGAAGATCCGGTAGAAGCCAATATAGCAGGAATAAATCAGGTTCAAGTAAATCCAAAGGCAGAGCTAACTTTTGCCACAGCGCTTCGCTCTATTTTAAGACAAGACCCAGACATCATTATGATAGGTGAGATAAGGGATTATGAAACAGCGTCTATTGCGGTACAAGCCTCAATCACAGGTCACCTTGTTGTGAGCACATTGCACACTAACTCGGCAGCGGCGACCATTACAAGACTTTTAGACATGAATATAGAGTCTTTTTTGATTGCGGATTCAATAGTCGGTGTTATAGCACAAAGACTGGTTAGAAGACTTTGTAATTTCTGCAAAACTTCAAGGCCTGCGACGGAAGATGAAAAAAGGCTACTCGGTGTAAAAGAGGAAGAAGACTTGCACATTCATGTGTCGCATGGTTGTCCGAAATGTAATGAAAGCGGATTTTACGGGCGTATTGGTGTGTATGAGATTATGGATATGTCACCAAAGCTTAAAAAGATAATCACAGCAAAAGGCAGTACAGAGCAAATAGAAACTCTTGCAGTGGAAAGCGGTATGAATACACTGAGAATGAGTGCGGCGAGGCATGTAATTAATGGTATAACCACAATAGAAGAATTATTAAAAGTTGCAATTGATGAATAAGAACAGCGGGTTGAATTGAATAATAATGAGGAAAAGGTGAGGTAAATGCTTAGTTTTTTTGAACTTATCGACAAGACTGTGAAAATGAAGGCGTCTGACTTGCATTTGACAGTAGGACTTATGCCCATGGCAAGAATTGACGGAAAGCTTATGCCAATAGCGGAATATAGACTCCAGAGCGATGATATTTATGGATATTGTAAGGAAGCCCTGGACGAAAAGCAACTTGCTCTTTTAGAAGAAAGAGGCGAGCTTGACTTTGCGTATTCTGCGCCACAGACAGGACGTTTTAGGATAAATGCTTTTAAACAGCGTGGTTCATATGCAATTGCTGCACGTGTTGTTAACATGCGTATCCCGAGCCCAGAAGAGCTTGCGTTACCACAGTCACTTGTGGAGATGTGTGACAAAAAAAGAGGACTGGTGCTTGTAACGGGTGCGACAGGTAGTGGTAAATCGACCACTTTAGCAAGCCTTATAAATGTTGTAAATCACAAGCATAACCACCATATAATAACAATTGAAGATCCAATAGAGTATCTTCACAGACACGATAAATCGATAATAAATCAAAGGGAAATCGGAAGTGACTCCTTGAGTTTTGCGAATGCACTAAGGGGTGCGCTAAGGCAAGACCCTGATGTAATACTTGTGGGTGAGATGAGAGACCACGACACAATTTCGGTTGCTGTAACTGCGGCGGAGACAGGTCACCTTGTGTTCTCTACCCTCCATACCATAGGAGCTGTGAATACTATTGATAGGATTATTGACGTTTTTGAGCCTGCACAGCAACAGCAAATAAGAACTCAACTTGCAGATGTTTTGCAGTGTGTAGTATCCCAACAACTTATACCTAAAATAGACGGCGGTCGTGTTGCGGCATTTGAAGTCATGCTTACAAATGCGGCGATAAGAAATAATATTAGAGAGTCAAAAACTTTCCAAATACAGTCGGCAATTCAAACAAACCAAAAGCTCGGAATGAGAACCATGGACGATGCAATTTTTGATTTGTATGAAAAGAAAGTAATTTCGCTTGAAAATACAATAGCTTATGCGCAAGACCGTGTAGCTATGAGAAAAAGAATGATGTTCTAACATAAATTTACTAAAAGTAGAGGTAGGTGGAGTATGGCGATATTTAATTATACAGCCATGGATAAAGAGGGGAAAGACGTTAAAGGTAGCGTCGATGCGCAGTCCCGTGAAGATGCGGTAAGACAGGTCAAGGCGGAAGGTTTGATGCCGCTAAGCGTTGAAGAAGCAAGCGTTTTAAACCGAGAGATAAAATTTTCTTTCTTGCAAAAAAAGCCGACAGTAAGAGACTTATCGGTTTTTTGTAGACAGTTTGTGAGTATAGTAAATGCAGGTGTCCCAGTGGCGTCGGCGCTTGAAATGCTTGCAGAACAAACAGAAAATAAAATCTTGGCAAGTGTAATAGACGAGTGTAGGCTGAGTATTCAAGGCGGTACCTCGTTGTCAGAGGCCATGGCGGTGCACGACAAAATATTTCCACCGTATTTTATAACCATGGTGGCAGCCGGTGAGGTTTCCGGTAGCCTTGAAGTGTCGTTTGAGAGAATGGCAGTTCAGTTTGAAAAAGATAATAAAGTAAAGGCGATGACAAAAAAAGCCACAATTTATCCTGCGGCAATACTTGTTATTGCGACAATAGTTGTAATTTTGCTATTGACCTTTGTTATTCCTCAGTTTGAAACCATGCTTACAGACCTTGGAACAGAACTTCCGATGCTTACACAAATAGTTGTGGGGGCAAGTGATTTTTTACAACAATACTGGTACATTTTCTTAGGAATAGTGGCATTGTTGATATTTACTGGAAAGGTATTTGTGGACTCTACCGTAGGAAAATACACGATTGCAAGACTGCAACTGAGACTGCCGCTGGTGTCCTCGCTAGTTACAAAAACTGCATCTGCAAGACTTTGTAGGACTATGTCGACGCTTTTGGGTTCGGGACTTCCGATTATAGAGGCGATAGAGATAGTATCAAACACTATGGGCAGTGTGCTATTTAAAGATGCCCTGCTACAAGCTAAAGAAGATGTTGCAATGGGCACGTCTTTTTCGGAGCCTATTGAAAAAGCAGGAATATTTCCACCTATGATAAAGCATATGATTAAAATAGGCGAAGAGGTCGGTGACCTTGAGGGCATGATGGAAAAAACTGCGGATTATTATGAAGAAGAAACAGAAAGCGCAGTGCAGTCTTTAATTGCCATACTAGAGCCTATGATAATCATGGTTTTGGCACTTATAGTCGGTGTCATAGTAATGGCGGTTATGCTACCTATGATGCAAATGATGAATGGGCTGGATAGTCTTTAGAATTGAGAATTTAGAATTGAGAATTTAGAATTGAGAATGGAGAATTGTGGTGAAAACGCAAAGCGTTTTTTAATTTAAAACACGCCAAAGG
>CAYJIA010000037.1:0-14207 GCA_964370115.1 uncultured Eubacteriales bacterium | reverse complement strand
ATTACAAATAAGCTTTAAACCCGCAGAATAAGGGACAAGGGTTTATATATAAAAAAATAAAATTACTTTAAAAGGAGTATGGATTAAAATGCAAAATGTTTTAACACAAATGAAAACAAAAAAAGCAAACAAAGGTTTTACAATGGTTGAGCTTATCATTGTTATCGCTATCATAGCTGTTCTAGCGGCTGTTCTAGCGCCACAATACCTAAGATTCGTTGAGGAATCAAAAGTTTCAACAGACAAACAAACGGCAGCAACAGTAGAGGCAGGCATTAATGTGCTTATAGCTGATGGTACTATTAACTTACCAACAATTACAGGAAGTGCAACTAGTGCAACTAGTAATGTTACTTGGAATACAACAACTGGCGCTATAGCTGGAAGCGCAACAGTTTCTACAGCAACTGGTACTACACTAACAAGTCAAATGTTTGCGCAATTGAACGTGAAAAGTGCAGATGCACTAATAGCTACAAGTGGCGTAGCTACTAGCATAGCAGCTGGTAGTGGTGTTGCTACAGCAAATACCATTACTTGGACTATTACTCACTATGACACAGGCAACATCACTATCACATCAGATGTTGACTACAAAGCTTGGGGCTAATATTTAGCCTTTCACAGTCAAGCATTAACAATTAGCTAAAAACGAGGTACGCCATGGATTTTTTAACACTTTATATGTATACTATAGTCGCTATTTTGGGAATTTGCGTTGGCAGTTTTCTAAACGTGGTGATTAGTCGTATGCCTAAGGGAGAAAGTGTGGTCTTTGGCTCCTCGCATTGTCCGCATTGCAAAAAGAACTTGAAATGGTATGAACTTGTTCCGATTTTCTCCTATTTGTTTTTGCGTGGCAAATGCTCAAAATGTAAGAGCCGTATATCGCTTCAATATCCCTTAATTGAGGCGATAAACGGCATACTTTGGGTAATTATTTTCTTTAAGTTCTTTTTAAGTTATGAAACACTTTTAGCCTGGGCCTTGGTCTCGGCACTTCTTGCGCTATCGGTTATAGACGCAAAAACTAGAGAAATTCCGTTTAAAATATCCGTATTTATTGCAGTTGTTGCCTTGATACGACTATTTTTAAACATAAATGACTGGCAAAACTTGCTCTTGGGAGCTGTTAGTGTAAGCTCTTTTATGCTTATACTTTTACTATTATCGGGTGGACGCGCCATAGGTGGCGGAGATGTTAAGCTGATGTTTGGCGCAGGGCTTTACTTAGGGCTTATGCCGACAGTGCTGTCGTTTTTTATCGCCTGCATTATAGCATCAATTATCCATATAATAAAAATGATATTCTTTAAAGCAAACAGAGATTTGGCTCTGGGACCGTATCTTGCGGTAGGTATTTTTGTCTCACTATTATGGGGACAGGACATAATAAATTTTTATATGTCCACACTTTTAAATTAGAAAATTATCTTAGTATAGATTTATATAAATTATAATAATTAAAGGAGTTTATGAAATGGCTCAAATTTTACTTAATCTTGAAATCGGGGAAAAATTTGTAAATGTATGTGTGTCGTCGGGAAATGGAAAAAACTTTAAAATAACAAAACAATTTCGTTTTGAACACTTTGGAAATGTTGTTACAGATGGTGTACCGACAAATCCGTCGTATCTTGCCGACCAAATAAAACAAAGTTTAAATCAATATGGTATAAGTGATGTAAGGCGCGCTAATTTTGTGTTTAATTCCACAAAAGTAGTTAGCCGTGAGGTTTCTATACCTGTTGTAAAGGAAAATAAAATAGCAGAGGTAATAAGTCTTAATGCCTCTGAGTATTTCCCTGTTGATATAACAAATTTTCATATAACTCACACTCTTTTAGAAAAAATTTCGGGAGAAAATGCAAGCCTTCGCCTAATGCTTACTGCTGTGCCTAAAAATATAGTCGTGGCATACTTTGAGTTAGCTCAAGCTCTTAAAGTAAGTGTAAACGCAATTGACTACGCGCCAAATGGACAGTATCAAATGCTAAAGAGCATTAAAGATGACGAGGTGGTGCTGTATTTGAATGTAAATTTAAAAACTACAACGGCGACATTTATGAACAATGGAAATCTAATGCTTCAAAGAAATTTACCCTTTGGTGCAGACGAAATTGTTTCTGCCGTTTTAAGAGACAATGAGCTTGAAGAAGAAGAATATATGAAAACCTATGAGCAGTGCATGAAAGAAAAATGGCTTGAAATGGCGCTTGACTCTGGACAACTTAGCATTGCAATGTCTAGAATTACAGGCGGTATCGGAAGAAGTTTAGAATTTTTTAGCTCTAGCCAACGAGGGTTAACGGTAGATAAAATCGTGCTCATGGGCATGGGTGCAAGAATTTGGGGGCTTAAAGAAGCAATTTCACAATCTATACCTTGTGAAATCTTAGAGACTATACCTCAGTATTCAAAAGCTATTTCGGGCATGTCAGATTTTATAAATTGCGTTTCTACTTTAGGTGCGCTTGTTTCTCCGCTAAATCTATTACAAGACGACCTTGTAAGGCAAAATAGAAAAATAAGTGGCGCTAGTAGCTCAGATTCACTTTTAACTAGCATATTGATACTGATTTTTGCGGTAGTTGCAGGTGGTACGTTGTCATTGACTGCATTTTTTGACTATGCGAGAGAACAAAATGATTTAAACGATCTTAATATGGAGCATTTAGAACTACAGGCAAATCAACCTATACACGATGAGTATGTATTGTACAGCCAAATGTATAGTGATGTAATGGGATTTGTGAGCTTGTCAGATAATGAAAATAAAAACCTTGTCGCTTTTTTAGAGGAGCTTGAAGAAAAGGTGCCTAGCAACCTAGTTGCGCTGTCGGCGTCTTGCACAGCAGAGAATATTACAATAAATGTGACGGTAGGAAGTTTTGAAGAGGCGGCAGTAGCAATGGCTAATATAAGAAGCTTTGAAACTATTGATAATATTTTAGTATCGGGAATTACAGAAGAAGTAAACGATGCAGGCCAAACAAGTGCTAGCTTTGCGATAAGCTGTCAGTATAAAGTGCCTGAAATTGTAGAAGAAGTGGTAGTGGAAGATCCTACTATCCAAACGCCTTAATAGACAGAGAAAGGAAGATTTAATCTATGAAAATTGCAAAACGTGATTTAAAACTCATAATTATTTTGGCAGGACTTGCGATATTTGGCCTACTTTACTTCTTTGTTTACAACACATTTTTAGATATGACAGAGGACACAAAGACCGAGATAGCAACGCTTTTGCCACAGGTGCAAGCCTTGCGCGACAGCCAAGAAAATTTTGATGAGTATGTAAAAGAAACAGCAGAATACAAACTTCAAATAGAAGAAACACTTGAAAAATATCCAGCAATGATTTATCCTGAGGAATTTTTGATGTGGCTACTTGAGTGGGAAGAGATGACAGGTGTCACAGTAGACAGCGTAAGCTTTACAGAGCCTAATGTAGTCACTCAGTTTCAAGCAGAGGTAGTGTCGACTGTAGACGGTGTAGAGGATAGAAAAGTTGTAACAGTAGACGGCGGAGTTATTTCGGTCTCGACTACAAATGAAATGACTTACACTCAGCTTAAAAATTCAATCAACGCAATTTACGCTTATCCACAACCGACTTATCTAGACAGTGTAAGCGTAACATATAACCCAGATACCGCGTCTCTTACAGGGAATTATATGATCTCAAAGTACTATATAAATTATGAGGGCGCAGCACATTATCCATGGCCTATGCCAAATATAGGACTTGGAAACGAGAACCTGTTCGGATATAACGAAACTACAAGTGTAGATGCAGTAGAAGGTTAAAATTTAAAAAGGAGCTTTACAATTGAAAAAATTCAAAAAGTTTTTTAGACTTATAAAAAAGAATAATAAAGGATTTTCTTTAGTTGAACTCCTTGTAGGCGTGGCGATTTTAGGTATAATCTCAATACCGCTTATGAATGTGTTTATGGTGTCCACAAATACCTATGTTACAGGACGTGAAATAGGCGAGGCGACTTTAGTTGCACAAAACTTGGCAGAGAAAATCGAGCTTGAAAATTTTGGAGATATAATAAGCAAACCCGAAATTTTAGGCGGAGACAACAATACAGTACCTGCGTATACGGATTTTAACCTAAATCAATATATCTTAAATTTAAGCGGACTTGAAAACGGAACCTCGGAGTTCGATGCGAAAATTACATTTAATGCAGGAGAAGTTGAGGGCGATGTAGACTCTCTTTATGAAAGCATAAATGACAATGAAATAGCCTTGTTTAATTCAATGGACGCGCTATTTGTGCAAAATAAATATATAGAGGGAGAAGACTATCAAACCTCAAACGACCCAGACGAAATTTCATATGAGCAAGTAGTTAATTTAGTAAAATATGAAGCGTTTTGGCTTAGCGATGAGCAGTTAGCGAATGCAGTTACAAAGGATAGAGAAATCATTATTAATATAGAAGAAACAGAAGATGGCATAGTTGGAACTGTAGTATATGAGTACGAGTTTGTTTTTGCGATTAGGACTACCACCGCAAGTGAGCTTAGGTACAACAGCGAAACTAATCCGCTTGAGTGTAGAAAAGAATTTAGTCTTTTTAGTATTCCTTATGATTTAGATGCGAATAACGGAAGATATCCATCGGTCTACCTTTTATATCATCCATATTATGATAATAATGGTACAAGGACAGATGAAGTTATCAGAATAGAAAATAATATAAACGGCGCAGAGAAACTTCCGATAGAGTTTTATATAATAAAGCAAATAGACCCCAATACTCCTGCAAACTATAGTAGTTTAGAGGAAAATTATCAAGCAGAAATAGAGCTTGTGCAGCCTACAGCAGGTGGTTTAAGCGTTAACCCGTATGCCATGGTGTATTCAAATGCAGGCGATAATCTAACAACCGATGAGTACGGTGATGGAACCCCTCCAGCGTTTAAATGGTATAACGGAATAAACACCTATTATCCAGTAGGCTGGGAAGAAGCGCTGACAGGTGATATTATACCCACAAGCAGTGATATTTTAAAAACAGAGCAAGTATACAGAATGTATGATGTAACTATAGAAATATTCAAGGGAAGTAAAAATATTTACACACTGGAGACAACAAAATTAAGATAAGGAGAGCACAATGCACGGCAAAATAAAAAATGGACTTAAGGCATTAAAATTGAATAAAGGTTCAAGCATAGTAATGGTGGTAATCACCATGCTTTTTGTCGCTGTATTGGGTTCTATATTACTTTTTTCTACGTATACGGGAGTAATGGTTAAATCCACAGAACAAAAGGGTAAACAAAATTTTTACGATGCTCAAAGTGCCATGAATATAGTAAGGGCAGGCGTTCAAGAGCTTGTAAATGAGGCGATAAAAACCGCATACCCACAAGTGTTAATAAATGCTGGTAATGTGGAGGATTTGTCAAAGCTTACAGACGATTTTCAAGATAAGTTTCGACAAGAGTTTCTTGCTGGAATATGGCTGGAGGATCCACTATTTACCCAAAATCCAACACTTAATACTTACACTTATAATTTAGAAGAGATAGAAAAATATGTTGCTAGCGTAACGGGAATTGAAGTAGCAGACTTAAACAGTGTCGGCGGACTGACTTTTACAGGACTTGGAAATGTCACACAAGAAAATGGTAAATTGATTTTAGAAGACTTAGAGATTGAACATGTTAACACAGGAAACAAGTTTACGACTTCGGTGAAATCAGACATAGTGGTAAATATGCCTGATTTTGAATATAATTACACCCCTTACAGTGTGACGAGTATAACTGGATTTATATTCGTTGTAAGCGAGCAGTTTACTTCAATGTCACCTGAGCTCAACTTTAATTCAAATGCATATTTTGGAAATGTCTTAATGAGTAGCACAGGCGCTGAGCTTAATTTTAACGAGGGTGCAATTATATGTAAAAACGACGTGACTACCGACAATGGCGCAACCATAAATGTAGGCGAAAATGTTGACATATGGGCAAATGAAATCAGTGTGCAAAACGGCTCAAACCTATTTTTAAGCGGAAATGCCTATGTGTATGACGATTTGACCCTAGGTAAGGACACTAATGTTAATATTGCCGGAACTTATATAGGATATATGAGTGGAAGCACGCCGAGTGAGAGCAGTGCAATACTGGTAAACGACACAGGAAATTCACTTGATTTGAAAAATGTTGAGAGACTAGTGCTTGCAGGACATGGATATGTTGGCGGATACGATGAATTTAGTGGTGTAGAAAACTCAGGTGTTCAAACAGGAGAATCTCTTGCAGTAAAAAGCAATCAAATTGCATATATAGTATCAACTACCGATTTAGAGGTGAGTTTTGTAGACGATAGTGAGCTTGAAAAGGCTGGAAGTTTTACAAACCCATATATTTTTGATGCTAGTGAATCATTGCCTACCTTGACGCTAAAGGTAGACAGCATTTCCCCGACGGGAAATACCTATGCCTCATATGGCTTAACAGCCGACAGTGTGCAAAGAGAGGTTCATCATTTAGCAAATGACAATTATGTAGCATACTACTTTTTAGACTTTGCAAACGACGAACAAGCAAGAGACTATTTTACAGATTATTATAGTAAAAATGCCGCGCTTGAAGGCTATATGGACACTTATTTTGAAAATTTAGGCGGAGCACCTGTCGAGACTAGTTTTGCACCTGGTGTTACATTTAACGAGGTGGCAAATGCTGATTTTGACATTGTAAATCCAATTAATAATTTCGAGAATGTAGGCGGATACAGCACTATATTTGAGAATTTGACATCTACACTTACTTCAGACGATAGAGGTGGTGGAGATGTATACGATAACACAGTAGACACAGATGCCATAGCGGAGTTTATAGAAGAGCAAGGAATTACAACTTTTCCAGATAGGCCAGTGGAGTTTGTGAATGCTGCTGGAGACGTTGTGGCACTTTTGGTAGATGAAGATTATATGATAACAGGAACAAGTACACCGAGTACTGTAAAACTTATAGTATCGTATGATGAAGATGATGCAAGCGTTAAGACTATGAATGTGTTTGGAAATTTTGAGGGTCTTATTATGACTGATGGAAATCTAACGGTTAGTGGCGCTAACACAGTGAGCTCAAACACACAGGCAGTTTTAGACGCACTTTTGGCAGAATATAACGGAATTAATATAGGAACTTTTTTAGATTTTGCAACACCAGATGTTCATATCGAAGACTTTAGCGGTGGCGCATGGGATTTAAACCTGCTTGTAGAGTATGACAACTGGACAAAAAATTAATTTATAAAGAAAGGACATCATAATGAAGAATAAGGGTTTTACAATTATAGAACTTGTGATTATTATTGCAATAATGGGAATTATGGTGTCTATACTTTCTTTTTCGGCAAGTGTGTTAGTAAGAAATGAATCAAGAGAAGCGGCACAAACTTTTGACGCGATGCTGTCTGCTTGCAAAATTATGACCATAAGCGGAGGGGGAGAAAGTCCAAAGCTTGTAATGACATTTGATTATACAGAAAACAAATACTATGCAAAGCTATATAAATCAGATGACGACAAACAGCCACAGATAGAAGAACTTGGAGATAAAAATTTAAACATAATTTATAAAAAAACAAGCACGCCGACAGTGGCAGAGCAAATAGGTGGAACGGGGCTAATTATTAGGTTTGATAAAGAGACAGGCGCCCTGCTAAGCGATGTTTCGCTAATTGACTTTAATGCGGGATATCAGATTGATATTTACCCAAAAACAGGATATTTTGAGTTAAACAAGTGAGGAATTTATGCAAGTAAAAGAGCAAAACTATGCTGAAAATTTACAGCAAATAAAAAAAATGAATAATAAAGGTTTTACTCTTATTGAGCTTATAGTGGGTATTGCGATTATGTCGGTAATTGCGATAGCTGTAATGAGTCTTATGACCAATGGCGCAAAGACGTTTTCATCGATTAATTACTATGTGAATTTGCAGTATGAGTCACAACTTGCCATGGCACAGGTAGGCGAGTATTTGATAGACACCCAAGAAAATATTGGAATTGTAGAGGATAAATTGACGATAGATAATGGGCTACATGGGTTTTATCTTGATGAAACCACGAATATACTTTATTACACAGACGACACAGGTGAAGAGCCGTCAATAGTCGCAAAATATGTTACAGGCTTTACTGTAGATTTTGACAGTCAAATAACTTATGATGATTATACAGCGGTAAAAGAAATTACTTTTACTTTAAATTTAGAGAGATATGGAAAAAAACACGAGGCGACACAAACAGTGTTTTTGAGAAATGAACCTGAGCTTATCACTTAAAATATACGAGAGGAAAAACAATGACGAAAAACACGTATTCACCAAAAAACAAAAGATTTAAACTAGTTTCACTTATTGCCATGATTTTGGCGATAAGTGTTATTGCCATGTTCGCATGGTCGGCGGTAGCCACGACGAGTCCTGCTTATAGAGACGAAAACGGTTATGCAAACTTCAACTCTTTTTCAGGAATAGAAACAGTAAAATCTGATATTAGTGCAGAAAATCAATATAATATTTTAGAAATTATCCCGACAGGCGACGATGTAAGCGTAAACGCTGGGAAAGGTATTTTAGGATATTACATAAATGGACAAGAGCCAATAGGCCTTGATGACTTAGCGAAAATGATGACACAGGAAGAAAGAGAAAATTACCTTGCCGCGCTTCTAGCGGATTTGACCACGGCGGGTATAGTGTCTACTGATACTTCCGCTGCGATTACTGTGTCGGACTATTTCGAGTTTCATCCATGGCAATATAACGACAATGGAAATGGAAATTTTATGCCGATTGCCGACAGCGATTTTAAAATAGAGCTTTTAGAAGACGATGGAAGCACTAGGTATGAAACTTATACCACAACTGCCGAAGATAAACTAGATTTTGTAGAAGATACCTTCGGAGACTTTATATACACTCATGAAGTCGAAGTTGTATCAACTCCTGAACAGGGTAATACAAGGCAAATTGTTTCAAGTCTTACCTATGGAGCGACCTCAAGGGGAGAAGATGTATATTATTATATGCCTACTTTTACCACCGTGTTTGCACAAGCTGGATTTACAGAGAGTATGACGGCTGAAGAGCTAGAGGCGTTTGCTAATAGTAACTCAGGGTTGGCAATTTACTCCCACAATGGCACAAGCTATGATTTTGAAGGAATATTAGGAGACGGTTTTGCATTTGATTTAACACAGCCATTAGAGCAGTCAAAAACATATGCAATACTTACAGACTATGGTAGACCATACACATCTCAGTTTACAGGAAATACACTTTATCTTGCAGAGCATGGTGGCTATACAGCCGATGCAACAGTGAAAAATACAACAGATACTTATTTTAACCAAAAAGCAGCGGCGTACAGATATGTAGGCGATAATAATGGTAATTATAAAGACGTTTACAGCGAAACGGCGGCAGGCGGATTAAATATTGAATATAATGAAATTTATATAAGGGCGTTTCAAAACAACAATTGGTTTGAAAAGTATGTGTTAGATGCAAGTGTAGCACAGGCAGGGCTTAACATTGAAGTAAATGTAAAAAACGCTGTAAATGTTACACAAGCAGACATAGACGCTGCCGACTTAATAGTCTTTACAAACGGTTTTGGAGTTGTAGGTACGACCATAGGTGAAATACCGGCAGAGCTTAGTGCAAGTTTTGCCACCTACCTTGGAAAAGACACGCCAGACATCACAGAAGACGATAAACCACTTGTAGTTGCAAGTAGCATGAAAGACATCACAGCGATAAACGCATATACAGCTGGAGTTGAAAATGATAAAGTAGATAACAATATATTTGTATACAGCGATTTTGCGAGCTCTACTTTTTATCAAAACGATGAAAAATATGATGATAAAATTACAAGTGAAATAGACCTTGAAAATTTCCAAAGAAATATTTCGGGGGCCATGAATTTACCTGAGGAAAAAACTTTTGCAAACAGTATACGCTATGTTATAAATTTTTCAGAAAAGCCAGAGATTGAGACAAAAAGTGTGATACAAGTACTTGAAATTCAGCCTATAGTGTCGCAGACAGTCTCACAAGTAGGTGCAACAAACAGTGAGACAACAGGCGGGGGAAAAGAGCTTACTCCTAGCGAAGTGAAAACTTGGTTGGGTACACAAGATGTAGAAATATTTATTACTACCATGGCTATAACAGAGTTTATAGGCAAGGTTGATAATGTTTCCGAAGTTTATGACCTAGTATACATAGGCTCATCTATTAACGGATTTAACACGAGAGCTCTGGATACAGTTACTAAAATTACAAACTACAATGATGATGCAATGGACGGACTCATTTATACAAATATAGGCGACATCATCCCCATACGAAACGATATAGCAGGCTTACTTGATACAGATTATTACACAGCAGATGGAACCTATCCAATTGATGTTCCACTTGACTTGTTGGCCGATGGAACAACTATATTTTACGAGGAAGATGCGGAGGTTTATCCACTCAAGAAAAATCCAGCAGATGCTCCTGTGCAGTCAATTTTATATAAAGATCCCATACTTGGAACTTTAGGCAGGCTTTCAGGATATGATATTACTTACCCAAAATTAGAAGAATTAGTGGCGTTTGTAAACTCTGGACTTCCTATTGTCATTTCTGATGGATTGATAAATAGCGATAGAGTGGGCACATCTCAAACTGATATAAAAATAGAGATTGATCACACTACACTAAAGGCAGTTGATCTGCCATCAAATGAGGAGATATATCCAAATAAAGTATCGTATCAGTGGTATAAAGACGGAGTGAAAATTGAGGGCGAAACCGCATACAGTTATACCGTATTAGCAGAAGAATTTGGAGATTTTTACTGTGAGGTGACATTTAATAACTTAGAAACAGGCGAAAAAAGTTATGGAATCAGTAATACAATTACGGTCTTCGGAAATACGGCATTTAATGTAACTGTAAATGGCAGTGTAACTAATGAGGAAGTGTATTTGCCAATAGAGTTTGAGTATTCGAGCGATGGCGATTTTGGGTATGTTATAGCAAGGCTCGATGAAAATCTTATCCCAACAGATGCAAAGGTCACATATGATTGGTATGACAAGACAAGTAATTCTGCGACATATAGCTGGGAGCATTCTGGTATGAGTGGTGAATTTGGAGATTACGCTACACAATTGCTTCCGTATACAGTAGAAAATATTGAAAATGATACGGCATCGCTCTTTACACATGAGCACGGATACACTACATCATGGTGGAGGCGTCTTATTTGTACTGCTACTGTAGTTGAGAGCGATGGGACGTCTGCAGTATATGCCTCTAATCGTGTTGCAATAAATGGTGTCTATCCACCCGATGATGCAGGTTCGAGCACATTTTATACAGATAGTGGTAACACTCCTGCGTCACAAAATTATCTTTTCACAACAGCATATGATAGTACAATTACTATAGACGAAAATACAGGTGTAACTCAGCTGTCGGCAAACGTTAGCTTTACAAAAAATACTGAGGCAAACACACCGGTCAATATAGAAATCGACGAAACCCAAACTGTATGGGAAAATGTTGACACTGGTGAGAGTTTAATAACAACAAAAAATTCAGACGGAAAGTTTGTCGCCGATTTGACAAGTGCTGGAGAGTACAGGCTGAAAATTGTAGTAAAGAATACTGATAGCGAGGGATTTAGCTATTTGTATTCTAATACAGTAATTGTGGCAGAAGGCGGTAGAGTCACCGAAGATGATGAAATTTATGGTACGGCTACACCGCCGACTACTGGAACTACTCAACCAGTATTTACAGACGGCAGGGTGGATAACTCCTCGAAAATATGGGAGCTTATTATGGGAGACCCGCTTGACCCACAAGATGCAGGCGTGATGAACAAGCAAAATGTGTTAAGCCAAACAGAGGCTAAAGGCAGTGATACCAGTAAGCCTGTTGCGACCTATGTTAATTTATACAAGCCTGAAATTGAATTTGTAACAGAGGCGGACGGAGTTACTATTGTAAATAAACCTATAGAATATGAAGGGGTATACAATATAGACTTGGTGCCAGACGATACCTTAACTTTTACATTTAGGATTAATAACCCATCTGACCCCACACCACTACAAACTAAGTATCAGTTAAATTTATACTTAGACACTAATGGTGATGGACGATATACAAGTGACGAAAAAATTTCAAATGTAAGAGTACAAGACTATATTACGGAAGACATAGTATCAAATGATAATCTAATAGCAAATAATTCGTATACAGCAACAAGGGAATTGTCGGAACAAATGCAAGGTGCCATAACATGGAAACTTGAAGTCGAAAGAATTGGTAGTAGCGGTATAACCGCCTCACAAACGGGTATTACATTTAATAAGCCGGAAGAAGCTGTGCAGATTAATGTTTTGCAGATTGTAGATCAAGATAGCCTAAAAGATAGTGCACATTATTCGCTTAGCAAAAATACAACATTCCAAGGGTATTTTAACCAGTTGAGTGCTGCTAATATATATGATATAAATGTTACAACACTGTCTATAAATGATATAAACAAAAGAACCTCTGTCGAAGCGATAAAGACAGAAGTTTTCGATAATTATCATATGATATTTATAGGTTTTGGCGAATCTTACGGTAAAAATGACCCACTAAACGGTTTCGATCCAGATGCCGCACAGGCAATAAATGACTTTATAGAGTCAGGTAAGGCGGTACTGTTTAGCCATGATAATATTTCGACGGAAGTCATTCCAATAGGTGATAATACTAGTTTAGATGTAAAATATCCCGTGCAGGGTGGGGGGTTAAGCCAGCAAAATGATGCTTGGTTCTCCGGTTACTTCTTTAACACACTTATGAGGACTAATACAGGACTTGATAGATATGGCGTTACTGACACTATCTATGGTCTTACTCAAAATGGTTATGCAGTAACACAAATTTCTGACGAAGACAAGGCAAATAATATCGGCATAACTGCAAGCGCGTACGAGCACGACACACTTGTAAATTCAGAACTTAGAGACGAAATTGAAAATATTAAAGAAGATGGATTTGATATTGCATATGAACCAGGCTCACAAAGAGAAGAGTATGCAAACGAAACCCAAGGATTTTCAACCTATATGCTCTCAAGGTCTCGTTCTATAAGTTCAGCAAGTACGATGTTGCAACCAACAAGTGCCGTTTATCCTTCAATAGGAACTATGGCAATGACATCCTATGTATCTCAGGTTAATAAAGGCCAGATTACCACTTTCCCATTTGATGTAAATACTAGCGAGTTTGCGATAGATGGAGGGGGTATAGGCGAAGAGTTGAGGATTACATCGACTCACCACCAGTGGACACAGCTTAATATGAATGCCGACGACGTTACTGTGTGGTACTGTCTATCGCCTACCGGCGCAACCTATGATGTATATGATAATAACTATAACGATACGATGAACAACTATTATATATACACAAAGGGTAATGTTACCTATACAGGAGCAGGCCACAACGGTGCCATGCCTACAGGCGATGAAGCGAAACTCTTCATCAATACAATGGTTGCGGCATATCGAGCATCGATAGTTTCACCTGAAATTGAGTTTAAAGAAAATATAAACAGTACAGCAATGGAGGATAAATTTATTGTAGCTATTGAAGATGACTTGGACTTTAGTAAGGTGACACAAGAAGAACTTGAAATCCCGTTCATTTTTAACGATGAAAATAGTAGCACGAACAAGGCTGTAACAATCGAGTTTTTCTATGATGACGACAACAATCCTGATACTCCAAAAATACAGATTATGGACAATATTCCGATAATGTACGCAAATGGTGATTTGACAGGACAAAATTTGAACGAAACAGGCACATCAAAGCTTATGAGTAACACCGCCTATTATTTCAAAATGCCCGAAGAAACCTTTAACGCCGTTAATGAAAATTCATCGGTCGAAGTAGAGATTAAAATTACAGTGAAAATCGGATCCAACACAGCAATGACAGACACTGCGAGCATGTATATTAATAAGTACAATTTGTTAGACTTAAATTAAAAGAAAGAATGTGGCTAAATGTCACATTCTCAGACTGCCCTAAAACCCGCAAACGCAAAAAATGAGCCAGCTTGGCTCATTTTTTTTGCTTCCTGCGTCACAAA
>CAYJIA010000036.1:0-22793 GCA_964370115.1 uncultured Eubacteriales bacterium | reverse complement strand
CTTTAAAACTATTTCTCCAAGCTTAATTAGTATAATTTCTTTCATTTTTTACTCCATATTTTATTTGTGTGCGATATCTTGATAAGGCAAGAGCAGAGCCCTTGCCCTACGGTGTTTTACTATCATCTGTGGAAATTTTCGGACGACGAAACGTCGCCCCTACGATGAAATCTTTAAATTTTTCTATAGGGGACGGGTTGCTCGTTCCGTAAAATTCGCAAAAATCCAATGAGTTATATATTCTCTAATAAATAAGTACCAATTATGCTCATAATAGTTGCTATCCCCAACCATAATAGTCTGCACTATAAAACAGTCCACTCTTTGTAACAATCCAGTTTATCAATTCACTTTGTGTAGGTTCTTCAAATGGTGGATTTTCCAAAGAATAGCCGATTTGATTTTCATTTAGTTGCATATGATATGGTTCATCCATAATATCAAACGTAAATGCACTAATTGGATGTCCCAATGTAAGTATTTTAAACCTCAATGCACCTATTGGTGTCATTGTGAAATAAATTATTGATATTGCAACCAGTATGGATGGTACAATCCATTTCAATTTCTTTTTCATTTAATCCCTCTCCGTATTATATAAATAATCTTACTATAAATCAAAGCTCTTATTTTGATATACAATAAGAGCTTCAATGTTACTCTGTTTTATAATACATAACACCTAAAATAAGTCGCTATGTGTACCTGTTCTTGTCAAATAAAGAATTAATTCATCATTTGATATTTCATAAACAAGCAACCAATCAGGCGTTATATGACACTCTCTGCACCCAACATAATTCCCCATCAGAATATGGTCTTTATTCTTTTCTGGCAAAGATTTCCCCTCTGCCAATAAATCAACCACTTCACCCAGTAATGATAAATTATACCCTCGCTTTTTTGCAAGTTTTAAATCTTTTTTAAATTTTGTAGTCTGTACAATATTGTATCTATTCATCATCTAATTCCTCTAATATCTCACTAAATGAAGAATACACTTTTTTGTTAGGGTCTTTTTTTAACTGCTGCACTTCTTCTATTGCCTGTATTGTATCAGCATTAGGAGTTCCAAACTGAATAACACTTTGCATATAACGAACCATATTACCTTTTACATTTTCACCATTTGCAACAACGATGCTTTTATAAGCATTGTAAATATCTCTATCCATAGAAAAAGAACAAGTAACAGATTTTGAATCCATAATATCACCTCTAAATTTTATTACTAAGTAACCTTACTTAGTAATATTAGTATATCCAAAAAAGCATAAAAAGTCAACATAGGATTTGTAAAAACGCAAAGCGTTTTCGCCACAACTCTCAACTAAATTTCGCCAGCATTTCCACCGCTTTTTTAAGCTCAGTTATAAACACATCTATCTCGTCCTTTGTGTTTTCATTACAAAAGCTCACCCTAATAGAGCTTTGAATTTGCTCTATTGGTAAATTCATTGCCGTAAGTACTGAACTCGGTTTATTTTTCGAGCAGGACGAGCCTGTCGATACGAAAATTTTTCTTTCCGATAGGAAGTTTAACACTGTCTCGCCTCTAATTTTTGCTGGTGAAAAATTTAGTATATGTGGGGCACTTCCCATTGGGCTGTTTATTTTTACTGTGTCTATTTCCTTTAGTCGCTCTCTTAAATAGGCGTTTAAATCGCTTATTTTATCGGTTTTTATCTCTTTTGCCGCCTGTGCCATTGCACAGATTGAGCTTAGATTTTCCGTGCCAGAGCGCAGATTTTTTTCCTGTCCACCGCCTAAAATAAGCGGTGATATTTTTTTGCCGTTTTTTATGTATAAAAGACCAACGCCCTTGGGCCCGTGAAATTTATGTGCGCTAATGCTTAGTAAATCCACGGATTTTACATCTATCGGCACTTTTAAAAATCCTTGCACATGGTCGACGTGTATAAACGCCGGTGAATTTGCCTTTTTTACGGCAAGTGGTATGGCATTTATCGGATTTATCGCACCCGTCTCGTTGTTAACTGACATCAGGCTTACCAAGATTGTTTTTTCGTCTACGGCATCAAAAATTTGTTTTGCGCTTATGTTTCCTGTTTCATCAGGGCTTAAAAGTTCTACTTCAAAGCCTTCTTCACTAAGTTTTTCCAAAACTTTTAAAACCGAGGGATGCTCGGTTTTTGCGCTTACTATTTTGTTTCCCCTTTTTTTAAGCGCATTTACAGCGCCCAAAATCGCCAAGTTATTGCTCTCTGTTGCGCCCGAGGTAAAATAAATTTCTTTTTCCGAAACACCCAGAGACTGCGCCATGATTTTTCTTGCGTTATCAAGTTCTTTTTGCGCATTAAAACCCATGCCGTGAAGAGACGAGGGATTTCCATACACCTCAGTCATTATCTCATAGGCTTTTTTAGCCGAATTTTCACTTACTTTTGTGCTTGCGCTATTGTCAAAATATATACTCAAATTTTTTCTTCCTTTTTAAAGACTTCTGTATCCCGTGGCAAAATCTATCATATTGACCAGTTTTTCGCCTTTTAAATATCTCTCTAGGTTCTCTGCAAATATTTTCAAAATTCGCACTCTCGTTTCGTCCAAATGGAAAAATCCTGAAATATGCGGTGTTATAAATGCTGTTGGTATGTCCCAAAGTCTATGTCCTTTTGGTAGTGGTTCTGGTTCTGTTACGTCTAAAACCGCCCCTGCAAGGTGACCACTCTCTAAGGCATCGCTCAAGGCCTCCATGTCTATGATATATCCTCTTCCGACATTTATTATCATAGCACCTTTTTTCATAAGTGAAATTCTTCTTTTATCTATCATGTTTCTGGTCTCAGGCGTTCCTGGCATTGCTATTGAAAGAACATCCGCACGTGGTAAAATTTCGTCGAGTTTATCCACTGTTATAACTTCGTCTGCATATGGTGACGGTGTGGTGTCTTTTCTTCTAACGCCTATTACATACGCACCAAGTGCTTTACAGCGCATTGCATATTCTGTGCCTATGTCGCCCATTCCTAAGACTACCACTGTAGATTTATACATGCCACCGACATTTCCAAGGCTTTCCCAAGCATGAGTTTTTTGTGCGTCTCTGTATAAAAACATTTTTTTAATCATCGCCATATGTCCTGCAAGCATAAACTCGCCTATGGCAAGTCCATATGCGCCTGTAGAGTTTGTCAAAAGGCAATCTGACTTTAAAACACCCTCTTTTATATACGGCTCAACTCCTGCACTGCCTGTTTGTAGCCATTTTAGATTTTTAGCAGTTTTTAAAAGTTCAGGGCTTGGATTTCCCAAAATAATCTCGGCATCGTCCACCATTTCCTTAGTAAACTCATCACAAAACAGCACTGTTTTATCACCAGCTACTTTTTTAATCATCTCACGGTTTTCTTCGGTTGTAGGTATCTTTATTACTATATCAGCCATTTTAAACTCTCCTTATAAACTATCAATCTGTTTAAGCCAAAGTGTGCTACAGGCATCACTCGGCATTCTAAAATCTCCCCTTGGAGAAAGGCTTACACTGCCGACTTTTGGCCCATCTGGCAGGCAAGAACGCTTAAATTGTTGTGAGAAAAATCTCGAATAAAACATTCTAAGCCATTTTTTTATTTCCGCATTATCATAATTTTCGCCGTATGCCATCGTGCATAATTTGTATATTTTTTCTGGCTCAAAGTGAAACCTTAACATATAGTACATAAAAAAGTCATGCAGTTCATATGGGCCTACAATATTTTCTGTCACCTGTGCAATCTCCTCACCTTTAGGAGGTAAAAGTTCTGGGCTTACAGGCGTGTCTAGGACATCTCTTAGTATATCGCCCGTTTCTTTTCCAAGCTGTTCTGACATAAAGCCAACGAGGTGTCTCACCAAAGTTTTTGGCACCGAGGCATTCACACCATACATCGACATATGGTCGCCGTTATATGTGGCAAACCCTAGGGCAAGCTCCGACAAATCTCCCGTGCCTATGACAATTCCGTTTAGCATGTTTGCCATGTCCATTATAATTTGCGTACGCTCTCTCGCCTGAGAGTTTTCGTAGGTTATATCGTGTTTGTTTGGGTCTTGTCCTATGTCTTTAAAATGAAGAGACACCGCGTCTCCTATAGGAATTTCTGTAAAGCTCACTCCTAAGGCATTTGCAAGTCCCTCCGAATTATTTTTCGTCCTGCCCGTTGTGCCAAATCCCGGCATAGAAACTGCATGTATACCTTTTCTATCAAGCCCTAGTTTGTCAAAAGCCCTCACCGTAACAAGCAGTGCAAGTGTCGAGTCAAGTCCACCTGAAAGCCCTAGCACTACATTTTTAATACCGATATGCGACAGTCTTTTCATAAGCCCTGCGCACTGCATATCCAAAATATTTTTACATCTAGTTTTTAGTTTATCGCCACTTGGCACAAACGGATTTTTGTCAAATTCTCTTTTTATCTCAAAATCTTCAAAAGTTTTTTCATTATATTTAAAGCTTATGCGTTGTACTTCATCGTCAGATATTTCTGTCCACGTATTCATTCTACGTCTTTCGCCCACAAGCCTTTGCACGTCTATATCGGCAAAAGTAACACCCTCGGTAAAAAGCTTACTTTCTGCCAAAACCGTCGCATTTTCACTTATTATTCTATGCCCTGCAAACACAAGGTCAGTGCTCGACTCACCCATACCGCTGTCGGCATATACATAGCCACACATAAGTTTTGCAGAATTTATAGCCACCAAGTCGCGCCTGTACTGCGCTTTTCCAACGGTTTCATTGCTACAAGAAGAGTTCATTATAACCGTCGCTCCGTTTTGGCAAAGATTTATAGACGGCGAATTTGCAACCCACATATCCTCACAAACCTCAAACGCTACTTTGAAATCCTCGTTATTCTCACAGTCAAATACCATTTTACCCATAGTGACATCAAACCCACAGTAATTTATCTGTTCGTTTTTTGTGTATGGTGTAAAGTGGCGAAGCTCGTAAAACTCTGTATAGTTTGGCATGTTAAATTTCGGAACAAGCCCTAAAAGTCTACCGCTTTTAAACACTGCAATACAGTTATAAATTGCCGATTTAAAATAAACAGGCAGGCCTACGGCACAAAGTATATCTAAATCCTTCGTGTCAAAAATCAATTTTTCAAGCGATTTTTCCGCAGCTTTAATAAGCAAATTTTCACTAAATAAATCAGAGCAAGTATAGCCTGTGATGCTAAGCTCTGGAAAAACTATCGCGGCTGCCAAATTTTCACTGGCAAGTTTAATGTCTTCAAGCATGTTCAAACTGTTAAACTCACAGTCGGCTACACGCATTTTTGGAGTGGCAGAGCACACTCTAACAAATCCATATTTCATAGTCACACTCTCCTTTTACATACTTATTAATTATACATTTATTGTAAATATTTGTAAAGAAAATTTTGTTAATATTTTTGTGGCAAAACAAGGTAATTTATGATAAAATTAGAATGTATATGATTTAATTGGAGGGTAACCATGAACATAATGATTTTATCTGCGGCAACAGGTGGCGGTCACATGCGCGCTGCACACGCTATTGAAGAACATATTAGGACACATACAGAGTTCAATGTAAAAACTTTTGATACTTTCAAATGCATAAGCTCTATACTGGACAGTACTATTTGCGACGGATACAGCTTTCTTGCAAAAAGAACACCAAACTTTTTTGGTAAGCTTTACAAAAGCACAAACAAGGACACTTCTTTTTCTAAAATAGTACCCAAGTTTAGTGCAATGTTTGCAGCTCAGCTTTTGCCTACCATAGAGGAATTTAATCCCGACATCATCTTGTCTACTCATCCATTTGCAACCGAGATGATATCCACCCTAAAGGCAGCAGAAAAAGTAAATGTTCCGCTGATTTGCATAATGACCGACTACGGAGTGCACAAGGCATGGATTTGCCCAAATGTAGATGCCTATGTAGTAGCAGGAGAGCATATGATAGAAGACCTCAAGCGTTTTGGCGTTTCCTCTGAAATTGCCTACCCCTTTGGAATACCTGTTTTTAACATGTTTTTTGACATGGAAGACAAAAACATGCTTTTAAGAGAGATGAATTTCTCTTCACAGGTCCCAACACTTCTGTTTATGGCAGGCTCACTGGGAATGTCGACTGTAATGAACTTTTTCAAGCGAATTGAAGACATAGACGACAAACTTCAGGTCATAATTATCACGGGTAGAAACAAAAAGCTTTATGACGCCTTTGAAAAAGAGATAGCAAAAAAATTCATAGGCCGACAAGATAAGAAAATTAAGCTAATATATTTTACAAACGAGGTCGAACGCTATATGCACGCCTCTGACTTGCTCGTCACAAAGCCCGGCGGTCTTACCGTGTCTGAAGCCTTGGCGTGCAATTTGCCACTTGCTGTTTTTGATGCAATCCCAGGCCAAGAAGAAGACAATGCAAATTTCCTAAAAAGCAACGACATGGGCGTAAGGATTGATAAAAACACAGATTTCCCAAAATTCATAGCCGAGCTATTAAGCGAAAAAGACAGGCTTGAAAAAATGAGAAAATCCTGCGAAACTTTTGATAAATCCGATGCAATTCCACAACTATTATCACTTATTGATACTTTAACCAAAGAATATCAAAGTGTAAAAAGCGGTTCTTAATTTCATTTTGGTATTTATTTAGTTTAAGTTTTGTGGTAAAATATATATTTGTTAAATAATTAATGCCTAAAAAGGCAGAGCGGAGAGTACTAATGATTACTGTTTCAAATTTAAGTTTGAGTTTTAACGGCGAAAATCTTTTTACAGGTGCGAATTTACTTTTTCAACCTGGAAACTGTTACGGCGTAATCGGCGCAAACGGCGCCGGAAAATCTACATTTTTAAGAATATTATCTGGCGAGCTTGACCCCTCTAAAGGAGAGGTAATAATTGGCCCAAAATGTCGTATGTCTGTCTTAAAGCAAGACCACTTTGCCTATGAAGAGCAAAATGTAATAGACACAATTATGCAAGGCAACGCGCATTTGTACGATATAATGATACAAAAAGACAGCATTTATATGAAAGAAGATTTTTCCGAGGAAGACGGAATACTTGCAGCAGAGCTAGAGGCAGAGTTCTCAGAGCTTGGCGGTTGGGACGCAGAGACTGATGCCTCAAGACTTTTACAAGGCATGGGCATAAGTGGCGACATATTAAACAGTCAAATGAAAACTTTGACACAAAGTGAAAAAGTTAAAGTTCTTTTAGCAAGAGCACTTTACGGTCAACCTGACATTATACTTCTCGATGAGCCTACTAATGGACTTGACGCAAAATCTGTAGTATGGCTTGAAAACTTCCTTATGGATTATGAAGGAACTGTTATAGTTGTATCCCATGACAGATATTTCTTAAACAATGTTTGTACGCATATAGTCGACATCGACTTCTCAAAAATCAAGATGTATGTAGGTAACTACGACTTCTGGTATGAGTCAAGCCAACTTATGCAAAGACTTATGAGAGACCAAAACAGAAAAGCAGAAGAAAAAATTAAAGAGCTTCAAAACTTTATCAGACGTTTCTCTGCGAACAAGTCTAAATCAAGACAGGCTACATCAAGAAAGAAACTTATAGAAAAAATAAGCGTAGAAGATATGCCTGCATCTTCAAGAAAATATCCTTATGTAGGCTTTATTTGGGACAGAGAGCCGGGCAAAGACATTTTAAGCGTAAGCGGAATTTCAAAGACAGTAGACGATGTAAAAGTCTTAGACGACGTAAGCTTTATACTAAATAAAGGCGAAAAGGTTGCGTTTTTGGCAAACAACGAAATCGCTGTTTCTGCCTTGTTTAAAATCCTTATGGAAGAGCTAGAGCCAGACGAGGGCACATTCAAATGGGGTGTTTCCACAAGCCGTTCTTACTTCCCACAAGACAACTCAGAATTTTTCGAGGGTGTGGATGTATCAATCGTAAAATGGCTTGAGCAATATTCAAACGACACGACAGAGACTTTCTTAAGAGGCTTTTTGGGCAAAATGTTATTCTCTGGCGACGATGTTTACAAAGATGTTAAAGTATTATCAGGTGGAGAAAAAGTGCGCTGTATGCTGTCTAGGATGATGATGTACAACTCAAATGTGCTAATATTAGACCAACCTACAAACCACTTAGACCTAGAGTCTATCACTGCCGTTAACAATGGACTAATAGACTTTAAAGGCGTGGTGCTATTTTCATCACACGACCATGAATTCATACAAACCGTGGCCGACAGAATCATAGAAATTCTGCCAGACGGAACAATAAGAGACAAAAAATGCACATACGATGAGTATTTAGAAAGTTTCAATTAAAAAAAAGCCCCTAGGGGCTTTTTAAATTAATAAGTAATAGTTAATAGTGAATAAGTGTGGTTCACGCCTTTGGCGTGTTCTTATTTAAAAACGCACAGCGTTTTCGCCACAACTCTTCACTTTTCACTGCAAAACGCTACGCACTTCGCTTGTGTTTTACAATAGAATTAAGTTTCTCTGACGCTCCAAGTAACAGTGCCGCTAATATCAGCAAAAATGGTGCGTATAGCCATAGACTTATATTATCGCCTAAAAACCCAAACAACGGTGGCATTAGCGTGCTTCCTGTATATGCTCCAGCCATTTGCAGTCCTATTATGGACTGCGAATTTTCTTTGCCAAAATTTGATGGTGTAGAGTGGATTATCGCAGGGTAAATAGGTGCGCTACCAAGTCCCACTACCACCAGTCCCACCAAGGCGAAAATATAAGTCGGTAGTGGTAGCAGTATCAAAATTACACCAAAAATAACTATCAAAGTGCCAAAGCGTATTAGGTTTTTATCCCCTGCCTTATTCGCAATAAATCCTGATAAAACCCTGCCTACCGTTATTCCTATGTACGAAAAAGACGCGAAAAGCGCCGCTAGCTCTACCTCTACTCCCCTTGTGTTTACAAGGTAAGTCGTCGCCCACATTCCCACTGTTCCTTCTAGCCCACAGTAGGCGAAAAACGAGATTAACACAGCCTTTACCCCAGGAATTTTAAGCGACGCCATCACACCGTGAGATTTTCTTTCTGCCTCACTGCTTTCTTCCGCCACATGCTTTTGCTTTTTCCAAACTGGAAAAGTTAATAAAACACAAGCGGTGAGTGCCATTTGTATTATAGCAACGCTAAAATATCCGTTTTGCCAACCTAAGTTTTGTGACAGGCTAAAGCCCATAATATAAGGGCTTATCGTTGCACCAACACCCCAACAGGCGTGAAGCCAGCTCATATGGCGTGAGGAATAATGTATTGCTACATAGTTATTAAGTGCAGCGTCAATAGCACCTGCACCAAGTCCATACGGCACAGCGAAAATGCAAATTAAGGCAAAATTATCCGACACCGAAAACGCAAACAATGCAAGCGCCGTTGTCAAAATGCTTGCCAGTGTAATCGTCCTTGTCGAAAGTTTTTTTGATAATCTATCCGCTGCAAGGCTTGATATTACCGTGCAAGCAGATATTATCATGCTGACTATACCAGCATATGACAAAGGCACACCGAGCTCTTGTCCCATAACAGGCCATGCAGAACCCAAAAGTGAATCGGGCAAGCCGAGACTTATAAACGATAAATAAATTATCGCAAGCAGTAAAGAATACATATTAACCCCCAAAAATGCTTTTATTTATGTTATAATAAATATACCATAAGAAAAATGAAAGTCAATAAAAAGGAGAATTGTTATGTGTACAGCACTTAGTTTTGTAGATACGAATTTGTATTTTGGCAGGAACATGGATTTAGAGTATGATTTTGGCGCAAATGTCGTGATTATACCTCGAAATTTCGAACTTAAATTCAAAGGAATTAATAACATCAAGACTCACTACGCCATTATAGGAATGTCCGCTATTGCCCTTGATTATCCCTTGCTTTGTGATGGAGCAAACGAAAAAGGACTGTGTGTGGCAGGGCTTAATTTCAACGGATTTTCCGTTTGCAATGATTTTTCAAATGAAAAAGAAAATCTTGCGCCCTATGAAATAATTTCCTATATTTTGGCAAAGTGCAAAGATGTTTTGGAAGCCAAAAATTTAATCAAAAACATAAATCTTTGCGATATGCCCTTTATAGAAAATCTACCCGTACCCACCTTGCACTGGATTATTTCTGATAAAGAAAAATCAATTGTCTTTGAATTTACAAAAGAGGGCGGAAAAATTTTTGATAACCCCGTGGGTGTCATGACAAATAACCCTACTTTTGACTATCACCTTTACAATTTATCTTTTTACAAAAACCTAGGTATAGACATGCCTAATAACTCTTTCAAAGAATTTAAAAACATGGGTGTCGGCGAGGGCAGTTTAGGGCTTCCCGGCGACTTTAGCTCGGCCTCAAGATTTGTGCGCGCCACGTTTTTAAAGCTTAATTCACCAATAGAAAAAAGCGACAAGTTCTCACCCGTCTCCCAAACTTTTCACATTTTAAACAATGTAGCCATGCCACGAGGAAGTGTGATGGCAAACGGCAATTATGATATAACCATGTATAGCGCCTGCATAGACACCAGTGATTTTGTGTACTACTTTAAAAGCTACGACAATCAAAATATAAGAGCAGTGAAAATGCACTCATATGATTTAGATAGCAAAGATTTTGTGAGTTTTCCTCTCGAAAGCGGGAAAGACACAATTTCATTAAATTAAAGCGAAAAGCAATATATAAAAAACCCTTCTGTGAGAGAAACTTTCACAAAAGGGTTCATTTTTGTTTTAAACTATTTCTTAGTAACTTTTTTTATCAATGGATGCAGTTTATGAAAATAGAAGTCAATAAGCCCTCTAAACGCAAAGTCAAATACCAAAAATACGATATTTGCTAAAAGCAGTAGCACATATGGTGTTAAATCCCCTAAAAACTCTATGCTCTCAAACGGTATGCCAAACAGCACACTCACTATGATAAAGTCTAATAGTACTGCAATATTAAAGACTACAAACTTGATAAAATATTTTAAAATTTTATTTTTAACCCTCTCAAGCACGGCAAATAAAACAGGATAATAGCCAAAAAACAGTGTGTAAATGAGGAATGCCTCTCTGTCGGGTGTCAAAAAGAAAGATAAAACTGCAACAACACCATAGGCGCAAAATCCCCATTTTACTCCACACTCAAACACAACTGCCACTAAAAGACAGCCTGCAATTGCCGGCAAGGCGATAGTCGCCGTCGGTATAAGCGAGGTTAAAAACATCACAACTATGCTAAGTGCTGCGATAATACCGCTAAAACTCAGCTTAAATGTCATACTCTTATTCATATTAGCAACAACCTATCAGGTCGCCTCCCATACACTCACAGCAGCAGTCGGCACAAATAAGCCCTTGGCACATGTCACAAGTCGTACAGCCGCCGCCACGCATATTTGCATTTGGATTATAACCGCCATAGGCTCCGCCTCTTTGGCTCATGGCTTGATTATAAGCATTTCTATACTCCATATTATTAGGCTCCATTTGGCAAGCTCTTGAAAAATGGTCTTTAGCCTCTTCAAGCCAACCTCTTCTATAAAGTACAGAACCCTTTAGAAAATGCCATTCTGCATTTCTTTTTTCAGACGGAACGCCATTTAGGATTTGCTCAGCGTCTGCCACTCGCCCAGATCTTATCAGATTTCTAACATCTGAAAAGCTTGAGTTTTGTGAATATCCTCCACCATAAGACGCACCGCCGTATCCTTGGCTAGAACCTGCACTACCTTTATTTTTTCTTTGAGAGACTATATCGTCATAGGCTTCGTTAATCTCTTTCATTTTTTCATCTGCTAAATCCGCAAGCGGACTGCCCGAATATTGGTCGGGGTGATATTTTTTCGCAAGCTTTCTGTAAGCCTCTTTAATCTGGTCATCACTTGAGCTTGGGGATACACCCAAGACTTTATATGGGTCTGTCATTTAATGTAACAATCCTTCCTTAATGGGGTTTATTTTTTTCTTTTTTCTTTTTCACATGTACATGCAAAAACAATATTTCTTTTTGGACTTGACCTAGCCCTTTTGTTACTATATTTTCTATTATGCTCTCATATCTGCCTAAATCAAGTAAATTTAAAGCCGATATCAGCATAGAAACAGTGAAATTTAAAGACTCGTTGCACTTTTCCTCATACTCTTCAAACTCTTCATCGGTAAGTGCTTTTTCTTTTATATTATAATATTTAATAAATGGATTAAAATTACCACTTTCTAAATCTTCTCTCAAATCATCGGAGGCGTCCATAAGGTAAATCCACCTGCCAAGAAAATATCCAACCTGTGCCAAGACTGTTTTTTGTATTTTATCGTCGGAAAGATTTTCAAAAATCTTTGACAACGCATTTGCGGTAGGCTGACAACAGGCATCAAAGTTAAATTCTTTAGCCGTCTCGACTTCTTTTTGCTCTACCATATAATCTTCGACAGCTTTTGCCATTTCGGGAAAATCTCTCTCTGCCTTTTTCTTTGGTCTTGACAATAATAATTTAAAAAATCTTGCTGCAAGCGATTTGAAAAAACCTTCGTCTTCCACCGTATCCATAAACTTAAAGTAAGACATCAATACGGTGAGTGCAGAGCCTTTTTTGTACGCTAAATCACCCTCGCAAATGTAATTGCATTTTTTAATAGGGTTAAATGCACATCGCCCTTGCTTTACTATTGGTTGAGTTTTTTCTATTCCAAGTGCCAGCATGGTATAAAAAGTTATGTCATAACTTAGGACAAATTTTGTGCGTCTACCGTAGTTTTTTCCGAGTTCTTTACACAGCGTACAGTAAACCGCCTTGTACTCTTCGTACTCTCTCATTAGTAGCTCGCTCTTTTGCGGGCGAACGTATCCAAACATAATAAAACCGCCCTTTCCTCATAATATATTAAACGAAACGGGGCTCAATATGTTTAACACATTGTAAACAATTTAGAACGAATTTTAAAATTATTTCTAATTATAAAATTTTTACACATATTTAACTAATATATTGAAAAAATATATCATTTGTGCTAAAATAAAATAAATTATAGAAAGAGGGGAAGTATTATGGAAGCGTTTATATTTATAGGTATAATAATAGTTGCAATTGTCGCAGAAGCTTTGAGCGTACAAATGGTAAGTATTTGGTTTGCCTTTGGCGGAGTAGGCGGGCTTATTGCTTATATGGCAGGCGCAGACCTCGTTTTGCAAATTGCAGTGTTTTTAGTTACTACCGCGCTTTGCCTAGTTCTCTCTCGCCCATTGGCGAAAAGAATTAAGGCAGAAAAAGATGTAAGAACCAACGCCGACAGGCTTATAGGTGCTCATGGCACAGTAACAGACGACATTGTACCCGACGAAATGAGTGGTAGGGTGCATATAGGAGGAAACAGCTGGTCGGCGGTATCGCTTGACAACACCGCAATAAAAAAAGACACAAAAGTATCCGTCAAAAAAATCGAAGGTGCAAAACTTATAGTAGAACAAATTGATTAGGGAGAATTTATTATGGATGATATTTTAAGAGACATACTCATGGTAGCAATACCTACGCTAATTGTAATAATAGTAATCGGAATTTTGATAGCAAATATCAGAATAGTCCCACAGGCACAGGCCTATGTAATAGAAAGGCTCGGAACATATTATGCCACATGGAAAAACGGCATACACATAAAAATTCCGTTTGTCGACAGAATAGCAAAAAAGATTTCTTTAAAAGAGCAGGTAATAGACTTTCCACCACAGCCTGTAATTACAAAGGACAATGTAACTATGCAAATAGACACGGTGGTGTATTTTCAAATCACCGATCCAAAACTTTATGCATACGGGGTGGAAAATCCGCTTTCTGCAATAGAAAATCTTTCTGCCACAACGCTTAGAAACATTATAGGCGACATGGAGCTTGACAACACCTTGACCTCGCGTGACGTGATAAACTCTAAAATCCGCGTAATTTTGGACGAAGCAACCGACCCTTGGGGCATAAAGGTCAATCGTGTGGAGCTAAAAAACATTATCCCTCCTAGGGAAATTCAAGAATCCATGGAAAAACAAATGAAAGCCGAACGCGAAAGACGTGCCAGAATTTTGGATGCAGAGGGCGAAAAAAGCTCTGCAATTTTAATCGCAGAAGGCCACAAAGAATCTGAAATTTTAAGGGCAGAAGCCGTAAAAGAAAGAAAAATAAGAGAAGCACAGGGCGAAGCAGAGGCTATACTTTCCGTACAAAAAGCGCTTGCCGACTCGATAAAAATGCTAAACGAAGCAAACCCACAAGAGTCAGTAATCGCCATAAAAAGCCTAGAGGCATTTGAAAAAGCCGCCGACGGCAAGGCAACAAAAATAATAGTCCCATCAAATATCCAAGGACTAGCAGGCATGGCGACAAGTATTAAGGAAATTTTGGGTAGTTAATAGCTGCGAGTGAAAAGTTTTACTAAATTTTTTTCAAAAAATTTCGGTTTCAAAAGGCAGAGCCTTTGTCGTTTTCCGCAGAAAACGAAATCCAATACTTAAAAAAACGCAGGAATGGTGAATTTAAATGTCCAGTGGACATTTAAAGAGGAAAACCCTCGTCGGGGGTTTTCCTCTTCAAGGAAAGAGATAGTTCTATCTCTACAGTGCAAAAAGAGAAAACTTTTCGCATGAAAAAAAGTTTTCTAAAGTTGATAACGAGGAGGAAAAATTATGGCTTATAAGGTTGGAATTGTCGGAAACGGTAGGCGTGCTCAGACTTTTTTGAGTATATGTGAGGCACTGCCCAAAATTTTTAAATTTAATGGAATGTTGTTTAGAGACGAGGAAAAGGCAAAAGAGTTCTCTAAAACACATTCAAAAAAAGGTTTTAGCGATCACAAAAAATTCTATGAAAATAAATTCGACTTTGTAATCGTCGCGGTCACGAGAGACGCGACTCTCTCGCTGTGCGAAGAAGCGATGAAACATGGAGTGCCAGTCTTGTGCGAAACACCACCGGGTGGAAGTGTGCAAGAACTCAAAGAAATACTTGCCCTAAAGCGTGAACTAAATGCGAAAATTCAGGTTTTAGAACAATATTTCTGTCAACCTTATCACAGCGCCTTGTTGAATCTTATCGATACGGGCAAAATGGGCGAAATTTCAAACGTCACCCTCTCCATGATACACGACTACCATGCCATGAGCATGATGAGAAAATACCTTGATTTAGGCTTTGAAAAATGCACGGTAAGGGCAGAAATTTATGAGTTCCCCGTGGTCGACACTTGCACACCTGATGGGATGGTGTACGACGGCGAACTCAAAATAGCAGAGCACAAAAGGGCTGTTTTCAAGTTTGAAAACGGCAAGGTCGGCTTTTATAACTTTAGCGGTCACCAGTATTTTAATTATCTAAGGCGTCGTCACGCAAAAATCCAAGGCACAAGAGGCGAGGTAAGCGACCTTGACATTTGCTATTTAAACAAAGAGAATGTGCCCGTGCAGGCATCTATTGCAAGGCATAACCTAGGAGAATTTTCAAACCTTGAGGGTTACAGTTTAAGAGGGCTTACGCTAAACGGCAAGTTCATATACAAAAACCCATACGAGGGTCAAAGATTTAACGACGACGAAATAGCCATTGCCACCATTATGGAAGGCATGGGCAAATATGTACGCGGTGGCGATGAAATTTATCCGCTTGAAGAGGCTATTTGGGATACCTATATGTACTTATGTATGGATCAATCGGCAAAAACGGGCGAAGAAATAGTTATTGAGGTGAGCAAGGAATAACCCAAAATTTAAAATTTTCTCGACTCCCTAAAATCCTATTTTTCAGTTTCAAATTTTATGACAGTCTAAAGGCTATTGCAAATGATTACTCATCTGCAATAGCCTTTTTATGTGACTAACAAGGACCTGTGCAAAACTCACAGCAACCGCTCTCGTCTGGGGTGGTAGTTGCCCCACAGTTAGGACAAATCACCGCGACTTTTGGCGCGTTTGCCTTTTGAATTTCTTCGCGCGTTTGCTCCCTAAATCCAGTTAAAATCTCTTTTATCTCCTCTGCATCTCGCTGTGCCTCTTTAAATTCATGAGACACTCTGCTCTCGATTTCGTCGTCGTTAAGCTTAAACCTAATATCGTCAAACCAAGGTGAATTTACGTGAATAGTCACATTAAAATCATAGCTCTTTTTATATCTAGGAGGGTTGTAGCTCTCTCTTTGTCCCTCTTCGTTAGTTCTGTATATTTGGTGACTTTCCTCGTCTATATCGATATCACAGCCAGTTACCTGTGAAAATTTTATTATGTCTGGATTATTGTCTTTCCACTTTCTGGTGCGTGAGAAAATCCAAGTTTTGTTGTCCTCGTCTATGCATATTAAATTTCTTCCACCGATAACCTTTGTCGGCGTAAAATCTTTAACTTTTTCTTCGTTTTCTTCGCGATAGGCAAGTTGCTCTTTGATTTCATCTACCGTGGAATTTCTTCTGTCATCAAAAAACGGCGAAAGCTTTTTGGCGCAGTCTTTGCAAAGATTTCCGTCTTCAAGTTTGCGGTTTCCCAAAAGTCCAATTTTTTCTCCGCAAATGTCACAGAACTTTTTACTAAACAGTCCCATATTAATCTTCCTTTCTAAGTTTTTTATCCATCTCGGCCTATGTTGCTCATCGACATGCTCAAATAGTTTATCACGCCACTGTCGTCTATCTCATAACTTATATACACATAAGCGGTCTCGTCTTCTTGAGAGCGCCATAGATACGACTTAAAGTCGGGATCATCATACTGTATTTCTCCACCTACTCCGTCAAAGTAAATGCTTACCATTTCTTCATAAGTCAATAAAGATCTTACGTCCTCGTCGGCGTTTTCTATGGTCAAGAATATCTCCCTGAGTTCATCTATTGTGTATTTTTTGTCTGACACAGCCTGACTGCTTTCCACCGTGCTTTCACTGCTTTCTGTCTCGCTACTCTCTGCTTGGCTACTTTCTACCTCTTCTGGCAAAGTCGTTTCACTTTCCTCTACTTGCGCAAGCTGATATACAAAGTTGAATTTCACGCCGTCATAGTCGTAGTCATAAGAAGCGGACAAGATGCCGTTTGTAAGTGTCGGTGTGAACCAAGTATTGTCCTCTTCTTTTACAGGCGCATTCCAGATAAACGAGTAATCATCTACCACGGGAAAGAATGTGTAGTCGTGCTCTTCTGTAAGAAACGATAGGAAAAGCACCGAGTCAATGTCTTCTATCGGACCATCGGCATATATTTCAAAATATGTCATTTCGTCTGAAGTGGTATTAAGGTACGCCCATATTTCATAATCTCCGTCCATGTTTTCGCCGCTGCCCTCATAGCCGCTGATTGTCATCTCTCCATACCATTTAGATGGATTAGAAAGAGTTTCTACCGAAATGGTTTTTTCTGCCCCAAATCCAGGTGCTACAAAATCCCCATTATCTATATTTTCACTTGAAGCATCTGTGTCTTCACTTGAAACATCGTCTTTTTCACTGCTTGTTTGAGTGTCCGACTCGCCGTCTTTTACAAATGTGATATCAAGCCCCATGTTTAATAGATTTATTATCTTTACTGTATTTCCTTCCATGGTTCCTTCAAACACGTCTGAACCTTGGCTTAGTGTAAATTTTGTTCCGCTTACTTCCCACTTCACATTATGTGACTGTCCGTTTATTTTAAGTGTTCCATTTCCGTTTTCATCTAGTGCAAGTGTTATTCCGCCTTCTGAGACATCTTCAGGAGACATGGTAACGCCGAGCATTTCGGCGGCAGTCGCCGTATATGTATCAACATTACCGACAGGGACGCTTGAGCAAGAAGTAAATATGAACAGTGTCAAAACTATAAATATAAGTTTCTTTTTCATAGCTTTTCCTTTCTAAAGTAACTATTTGTGATTAAGATGCTTTATTTTTTAATGCACCAATAATAAATAGAACTGGCATTACAGCACCTGTGAGTAGACCTACCCAGTTAATGCCTACAAGCGATTGCATTCCTAGCTCTGTAATAACAGGGTTTGACTGAGCTATAACAGGTATGATTACGGCACTTATAACATTTAGCAATAAAACTACTACGCCTGCTGCTAAGCATACCATTGCTTTTTCTGGTTTCTTACTAAAGGCAACGCCTAAAATTCCTGTTACAAGTTGCAAAATTGCACCTATAACCGCTGTTATTGACATCATGTTTAACATACCCATAAGTCCGCCGTCGTCCATTCCTTCCATTACAGAAGTCATGGCAAGTGTTGCAGTGGCTGCAATACCGCTTATAATAAGCCCTAGTCCGCCGAAAATAATCATTAATATTCCTACTACTTTTAAAAATCCTGAGCCTGCTGGTTTATTTTGTTCCATAATAAATCCTCCAAAAATTATAATTTTATTTTTTAATATGAGTCTTACAAGTTAGCAATTATATCCACAAGATAATTGAGTCCTGACGAGCTATACAAAAATAAATCTATTTCTTCGTTTTTAAATGCATAGTTTGCAATGGCGGCAGATCTTGGAAAGCTTTCTTCGTCCACTAGTAACACAATTTTGCACCTTGGAAGAACCTCTTTTACTTCCTTTACTCTTCTTAGCCAATCATCTAAAGATAAGGGAGAGTAGTCTCTGAGCTCTGCTAGTAGGGCATTTGCATTACTTCCTCTGCACACAGATAAACAACTCTCAATCTCCGATATTTCCTCTATCGCTATTTCAGGTTTTTTTGTAGCGATAGCATGAATAATACCCGAGGACAATAGCTTGTTTTGAATATAAACTGCTATGGTTTTCATAGTTTCACCTCCTATTTTCTGTATTCTTTTTTTACTATGTAAAAATTATAGCAAGATTAAATTCAAAATATATCGTGTATTTCCGCTGAAATCAAAAAAAAATAAAACCCCGAGAGGGGTTTTATTTTTTAGTGCGCTGTAAAGTAAATTTACTCTCCCGTAATTATGAATTTCTTTGACGCTACATCTGCCACCAATTTTAGAAGATTGCTATATCCTGTTTTTGCTTTTATATTGCTCAAATGTGTGTCAAGTGTCCTGCTCTTTATATTTAACATTTCGCATACTCCTTCATTTGAATATCCATTCACTTTCGCTTGTAAAATTTCGAGCTCCTTGGGTGTAAAGTCAGAAATTTTTGCCATACCTATGGTCACCGCTGGTTGCTGCTCTGGGTAATAAGTCTCTCCCCTCATTACACTGTCCATGACAAGTAGCAAGTCCATGTCCGCGTGGTCTTTGTACCAAAAACCCTCACAGCCTGCTTTTTTTGCCTCTTCTATATGTCTCTTTTGCAAGACAAAGGTCAATATTATTATCTTTATTTTAGGGAAAAGTCTTTTTACTTCTTCTGCTACTTTTATCCCACTTTCTTTACTGCCTGTATATATGTCTAATAAAATCAAATCCGGCTGTTCGTATCTTAGTTCAGATATCAACTTATCTGCATCGGCAAAAGTTTTCATCACCTCGTACTTGCCCTCACTTCTAAGCACCGCATATTGCATAAGCTCTCTAGAACTTCTCTGATCGTCTACTATCATTACCTTATACATATAATCCCCTCCATCATTTTTCTATCACAAAATCCACAAGCATTGTGACACCGTCACCACAAATCATTTCCATTTGACCGCCCGCATTTTCAATTTTCTGTCTTATACCTAAAAGGCCTCCGCCCTCTTCGATTTTTTCATGTAAATATTTATCTTCATTATGTATGCTAATATTTATTTTATCATCATCTTGATTTATTTTCACATCAAGCCTGTCTGCGCCCGCATGCCTGTAAGCGTTTTTAAGCATCTCATTTATACAAAGCAGGCTTATCTGCCTATACTTTTCTTCTTCTGGAATTGCCCCTTCCACCACTACTTTGCATCCGAGTTTATCTCCAAATAAAACTATCTGCTCTATGCAGAGGCTTGCTATTTCATCACTTGTTAAATCGGTGATAATTCCACTTAAATCTTCCCAATATTTTGCAATTTCCTTTGTGGTGTCTATGTCTGGATTTTCTCTAAGTGTCTTTTTTGTAAGTGCCAACAAGTTACCAAAATTATCATGAAAATTCACTTTCATATTCACAGCAACTTGCTCTTGTGCATTTTTTTCGACAAAATCAGTAAGAGCCTTTAGTCTGCCGTGTTGTTCGTATAATTTTTCATTCACCTTTTTTGTGTTTTGACCCAAATTATAAAGTTGGGTTATATTGACTGCTTTAATTTGTGTGTAGGCTTCCGCTTTCCATTTACACAAAGTTTTGGAAAACTGCCAAACCTCGCCATTTTCCAAGGCAAATGCCGGCGTTTGCCCTTTTATAACGCAAAATTCCTTGTCGCAAAGGCCTAGCAAATCCGCCCAAAACACTTTACCACTTTGAAGCACTTTTCCTGTAATCTCTTTACAAAGTCCGTGAATAATATTGTTTGACAAATAAAGCTCATTATTGTCTGAAAGAAAAACAATACCCGCAGGCAGGTTTTCAAGCGCCTCTTTTATTGAGAAATTATTTATAGCATTCTTATTGCTTTTATACATTTTATATACCGAATACACACAAAAAGCCATGGCGCCCACACACCAAATAATATGCACAGGATAAGGAATATTTCCAATTAACACTGTAATTTCACTCAAGGGAATTTCTTTGGCAAAAATTAAGCGGTTATTTATTTCCATAAGAGCTGCCGCGTAGACTATGCCAATCAAAAGCATACAAGCTAGTGTAGCTAGTCTAAATCCACTTTTCTTACCTGCCATATTTATGATAAGCGCTACGAGTAAGGCTATGACGATTAGTATTGAAAGCGCCAACAAGTAAACTTTAACCGTGTAGTTTAAAGAAAAATAAGCCACAAAATTTCCTCCTATCCCTCATTTTATCATAGTGACCGAAAAATGATATCCCTCATTTTCTTTTAATATCTGCACATTTTTAATGTCTAAATCGGACAAGGCGATATTTTTCTCGGTCGATATTTGCACCGCAAACACTATACTATCCTTTTGAAAATTGTATGTGATGTAAATAGTATCAAAGCCATACTCTGTTTTCTCAATAATACTTTGATACAAATCAAAACTAAATATTGCATTTTCCAGGCTGAGACTACATGCGTTTTTTATATTTATAACACAGGTTTTCCCATAAAATTCAAGCAATTGAAACGACTCTAGAAAACAGCGTCTCATTTCATCTCCATTAATGCAATTTTCTGTTTGCGCCGTTAAAATCAGATTGACCTTTCTCTTTATATAAGTAGATGTCATGCCCGTTTCAAATAAAAGTTTTTTCATCTTATCTATCTGCATGTCGGAGTTTTTCGTCATTTCCGACTTTATTTTTTGACTAAATGGTAAAACTTCTTTTAACATGATGTTATGCAAGTCATTTAGTTTTTCAGTCCTTGCCCTTTCACTTTTTTGCTCGTTTTCAAGGCTTAATATATCTACTTCCGCATACAGTTTTTCGTTTAACGATTTAAGATTTTTTATCATCACCGAAATTTCGCTAACATCGCTACTCCACGCTACATATCCACCTCTAATCTTCTCCATATGTAGCAGTGTATTACTATTAAGCGGCATAGTCTTTAAGCTTTTAAGTGCTTGAAAATTCTCTCTGACAAGTGGCAAGGCAGTTTCAGAAATATAAAAAACTTCGCCACTCTCGCTTAAAATCTGAGCCCTTATATCCGACATAGAAAAACACTTGCTATATCCAGTATTCGAGTGAATTAGCCCGCTTTTCATAAACGACTCAAGCAAGGCTACCGCAACAGAGCAACCAAATGTAGTTAAATCAATATAGTATCCTATACCGTAGCTTGGTTTAATAATATAAAGCGCTGTGTAAACCAAGGTACAAACTATTATAAGCGAAGGCAGAAACACTGCCTTTCTCACATTTGGCGATACCTTAAATTTCCTAACAATAACCACAATCGACATTATTACTAACGAGAACACGAAAATGCATACAAGGTAGTATACAGGACCATGGTTATAGTCAAGCGCATAAACATGTAGTGTCAAATCATATTCAAATGCAAGCTTATGAAAATCATTTGTGAGAACCAACAAAACGAGCAGCAGTGCAGGACCAAAAATCAGTTTCCATTTTTTACTAGCGCGATAATCTTCATTTTCACCTACATATAAAGACGTTAAAAAGAAAAACAAAGGAAGCAAGATCATAGGAATATAATACAAATACCAAAAAAGTCTATCTTCAAAAATCATATTTCTAAAAGCATACCACTTTATACTCCTAACAGCAATCCAAAAGTTTATGCAAACACCAATTAAAATCAAATAAGTCCGCACATGGCTTTGCATAATCCGACTATAAACACTTACAGTCCAGTAAGAAAAAATGCCTATTAAAATACCAGTAGACACTACAAGGCTAAGCGAGACAAGAAACTGCAGTTCCTCCGGCAAAATAATATTCACAAAATGCAACATGCTAGCAAAAATCAAAAGGGACACAAACAAAACCACTTTAAATACGCTCTTCAAAGTAAAGTTTTTCATTTGTATCCCCCCACATTCTTATTACTTATATTATAATGTAGTTCACAACAAAAAGTCAATAACCCCCAAAAACCTCAAACAAAAAGCATCTTGATCCCAAAGAGCGGCCTTAATGTTTTTAGGGCGATTTCCCACCATTTATAGCCATTTTCGCTAAGTTTTAGTTACTACATAACCCTCTCTAACACCCATGTTTCCATGTGTTTTAAACCCAACTGTGGCTAACATGTGGTCAAAAAAAGCCCACACCGTATCAGATTTTGATATGGTGTAGGCAAAGAA
>CAYJIA010000035.1:0-23206 GCA_964370115.1 uncultured Eubacteriales bacterium | reverse complement strand
ACGTTTTCCGCAGAAAACGAAATCTAATCCTAAGAAACGCATTTTCATTCGTTTCATAAGTTATACGTGCTTTCTACACCCCTTATTGATATATCCATAAACCGATTCTCTCCCATAAAAAAATCTCAGCCAAAAGACTGAGATTTTTATTATTTATTTTATTGCATCATGCCAGCAACTTCGTCTGCAAAGTTGTCGTTTCTTTTTTCTAGGCCTTCGCCTTTTTCAAAACGTACAAACTCAACAACTGAAAGTGTACCACCTAATGATTTTGCTACGCCCTCAACATATTGTCCTACTGTTTGCTCGCCGTTTTTAACGAAAGCTTGGTTTAGTAGGCAGTTTTGCTCGTAGAATTTACGGATACGTCCGTCAACCATTTTCTCGATGATATTTTCAGGTTTTGAAGCATTTTTAGGATCGTTTTTGATTTGTGCAATCAAAACTTCTCTCTCTTTAGCGATATCTTCTGCAGATACTGCTGCTTCATTTAGGAATTGTGGGTTTAAGGCTGCAATTTGCATTGCTACGTCTTTACCGCACTCAACTAGCTCGTTTGTGCCTGAAAGTTTTTCGCAAGCGTCAAATTTAACTAAAACGCCGATTCTACCGCCACCGTGAACATAAGCTACACAGTCGCCTTCGATTCTTACAAAACGTCTAACTTTCATGTTTTCGCCGATAACTAAAATTCTTTCTTTTAGCATAGCGTCAATAGTTTCGCTTCCACCGTTTGGAGTAGATGCTAGTAGTGCTTCTACGTCTGCTGGGTTTTGAGCGATGATTGTGTCTGCACAAGCATTAACAAACTCTTTAAAGCTTTCGTTTTTAGCAACGAAGTCTGTTTCTGCGTTAACTTCGATAACAACACCAACTTTGCCGTCTTCTGAAACTTTAGAAAGTGCAACACCCTCTGCAGCTATTCTTCCTGCTTTTTTTATTGAAGCCGCTAGGCCTTTTTCACGTAGGATTTCTGCTGCTTTATCTGCATCGCCGTTAGCCTCTGTAAGTGCTTTTTTGCAATCCATCATTCCGCAGCCTGTTTTTGCTCTTAATTCTGCTACATCTTTAGCTGTAAAACTCATAGTTTTTGCCTCCTAAATATATTATAAATTATTCGCTTACTTCTTCTGCTTCTACTTCTTCAGCAGCAGCTGCGCCCATTTGACCTTCACGGCCTTCAATGATAGCACTTGCCATAGCACCTGCAATTAGTTTAACTGCACGGATAGCATCGTCATTTCCTGGGATTACATAGTCGATATCGTCTGGATCACAGTTTGTGTCAACGATAGCAACGATGGGGATACCTAGGTTTTTAGCTTCTGCTACTGCGATTTTTTCTTTTCTTGGGTCAACGATGAATAGAGCGCCTGGGAACTCTTTCATATCTTTGATACCGCCTAAGAATTTCTCTAGCTTGTCTATTTCAAGATTTAGCTTGATAACTTCTTTTTTAGGAAGAAGCTCGAAAGTGCCGTCTTCTGACATTTTTCTTAGTTGAGCTAGTCTTGCTATTCTAGTTTTGATAGTTGTGAAGTTTGTTAGCATACCGCCTAGCCATCTTGCATTAACATAGTGTGCGCCTGCTCTGATAGCCTCTTCTTTAACTGAATCTTGAGCTTGTTTTTTTGTTCCAACAAAAAGAACGTTTTTGCCGTCCATTGCTACATCGCGAACAAAGTTGTAAGCCTCTTCCAGTTTTTTAACTGTTTTTTGAAGATCGATAATGTAAATACCGTTTCTCTCTGTGAAGATGTATGTCGCCATTTTAGGGTTCCATCTTCTTGTTTGGTGTCCAAAGTGAACGCCTGCTTCTAAAAGCTGTTTCATTGATACTACTGCCATATTGATAACCTCCATTTAAATAAAAATTTCCTCCACTGTGTCTGGCATATCGGTCTGCCCTATGTTTTACACAAGGGGACAGTACTCCGAAAACAACAGTGTGCGTTTTCCGATATATTATATCATGTGCTAGTGCTAAAAGCAAGATATATTTACAGATTTTCTAAAAAGTTTTTAGGCAACACGGCCTTTCACCAAAAAAGACCGAGTTGCCTATTAAATCCCCCGATTTAAAAAAATTATGATGGAGGTCGTAAACTCAAAATAAGTTAGTCCATTAAATTGCTAACATTTTTAATATCAAAAATCTTATCTTTTATTAGCACTTCTTTAAACTTCTCTTCTTCCATAGGTCTTGCAAAATAATAACCCTGTGCAAGGTCACACCCCAAACCTTGTAGCCAAAGTGCCTGTGCATAAGTCTCTACACCCTCTGCCACTATCTTCATATCAAGATGCTTCGCCATTGTCACAACATCTTCTACAACTATATTGCTTCTGCCACCTTGATCTTTTAAATCAAAGAAAGCTTTGTCAAGTTTTATTACATCTGCCTCTATGGCACTTAACCTGTTAAGTGATGACACACCCGCGCCAAAATCGTCTATGGACACAATAAATCCCGCAATCTTTAATCGTTTAACTTGATCTAAGAACTGGTCCTCAGCACCAATTATCGCACTCTCTGTTACCTCAAGCTCAATCTCCTTTGTTGTTAAATAATACTTTGACAGCAAAGTAAGCATTGTGTCTATTGTTTTGTCGTCTAAAACCGTAATTGCCGATAAGTTTGTAGAAATTATTGGTACTTTCATGTCCTTTTTATTCTGCTTAATAAACTTACAAACCTCTTCAAACATATACATATCAAGATGTTTAATAAATCCATTTTTCTCAAAAACTTCAATAAAATCTCCTGGATAAATCATTTCACCAGTTTTTGGGAACCACCTAACAAGCGCCTCGGCTCCACCGACTTCGTGAGTTTTAAAGTCTATTTTAGGCTGATAAAAAGCTACAAACTCTCTATCTGCAAGTGCTTTTTCCATGCGGAACGTGACATTTATTTTATTCTTATATTCTTTTAACATTTTAGGCGTAAAGTCGATAAATGTGGTTGAGTGTTCGCCTTTTCCGCAAATTCTTGCCTCGTCAGCATATGAGATAATTTCAGAAACTTTCTGTTTTGTGTCCTCTATCGCAATTATTCCAAAGGACATGCTGACATTATAGTTTTTGCCTATAACCTTTCTTATTTCTGGCAAAATATATCTTGAATAAATCCCTTTTATTTCGCCTCTTTCGCCTATTTTACGTAAAATCACAAACTGATCACCCATTCTGCGACATACGACCGCAGGTGAGCCTTCAAACACTTCTTTTAGTGCATTTGCTATTACTATTAAAACATCAGTGCCTGTTCTCATGCTGTAATAGCTGTTTATTGACTTAAACAGGTCTATATCAAATGATATTATTTCGTATTCGTTAGGCTGCGCTTCGATAAGTATTTTATCCGCCATTTCTCTAAAGTTTGCAAAAGACGGTAGATCCGTTAGCGCGTCTGTGTTGTAAGCCTTTTGAATTTGTGCATTCTTTTTTCTTTCCTGTTTAATATAAATATATGCAAGTACTCCAATGCTAAGTAATACTATAATTACTATTACATACCAGTATTTTACTAATTCGTCTATTAAACTCACCTCTATGCTAGGCAAAAAGAGCGAGCTTTCATTTAGCAGCAAATTATCAAATTCAATTGGACTTACATTGTCAATCATGACATTAAAAATTGGAACATAGTCTGCTGCTATTTCATTTGAAAATAGAAATGGAACAGGTATAACAAGCTCTATTCTCGTAGGAGTTTGATTGTTGTCGCCTACATAGTTCATAGCATAAACACTGGCACTCTCTGTAAAAATTGCAATGTCTATAGTCCCATTTTTATAATCGTCGAGCATTACATCAATATTTGGATATAAAACTACATCACCGTTTTCGATTCTTTCATCAAGCGCTTCATAATTTACAAATAAATACTCAAGTATTCCAACTTTTTTGGCTTTATGAAAGCTATCTACAATGCTTTGGGTCTCTTTGTACAATTCAGGCGAAATATGCGCCGCCATATCTACATCTAAAAAACTTTCTGTTTGAGAAAAATGCTCAAACATATACTCATTTTCCCCGTACATTGTAATCACAATGTCAAATTTTTCGTGTGCTGACTCTTGATCTTCAAGTCTATACGACTCAAACTCTAAATCAATATTGTAGTTTTCCGCCAAAAGCATCAAAGACCTGACAAGTGCTCCACTAGGAACGCCCTCATCATTTGTGTAAGTCATTGGAGCATAAAACTCCAAATACCCAACTTTTAAAGTTCAGCTCTTTAAAAGTTCTTGTTCTTCTTTTGTAATCGTTCTGTGGTTTAAATTTATTTTGTCTGAATTATATTTTGCTTCAAGTTCTGCAAAAAAGTTACCCTCTGTCCTTACTATCGTCAAAATCAAATCGTTTATTTGCTCCATTATATCTGCATTTTCATAAGTTGAAATTATATACGTATAGTATGTCTCTAAATTTAGCAAGGTATTAAATTCATCGTTTTCAGTGTTTCCAGAATATGTTAAATACAAATCGGCATCTTGCTCTAAATAACTGCCAAAATCACCTATCATAAATAATGGTGCAGACATTCCATTTTCTTCATGATACTTGCTCAAAAGCTCGTTTGCTGGATTTCCATCGTATGTTGCAACCGTTTTGCCCTGCATATATTCATTATCTGCATAATTAATTTCACTCGCAGGAACGTCCTCTTCTTTTACAACAAGGCTCATATGTTGCTCGCTAAAAGGTGTGTCGAGATATAAAAACTCTTCTCGTCTTTCATCTGTTCTAAAAAACAGTCCTGAAATGTCTACCTCGCCTGTTCTAAGTGCCTCAAACACATCTCCTTGCACTTCTTTAAACTCAAATTTCAAGTTACTGATTTCTTCAACTTTTTTTAACACTTCGTACCCATATCCTTTGTGGTACATAGAGTCGATATCCTCAACAAGTTCCAAATTTGGTTGGTAACCGACTACGACAACTTCCTCATTATTTGATGCTTGCACCGTTATTGAATAAGTACAAAAAAGAAGACAAACAATGAGTATTCCGACTAACAATCTCCGCATAATAATACTAACCTCCTAGGTTTTTTGGTTATTTTACTTATAAATCAACCAATTTTTATTGTACGAAACTACAAATAATATACCCTTACATGTAATATTATAGTGTAATTTGTCGAAAAAGTCAATAATTTATACTATTTTGTCACCTAAAAAGTGCACGTAATTTGCGTGCACTTTTTAGATGAAGTTAACATTTAGAGAGAAATCAAATCAAATTTTATGAATATTAGCCAAGGGTTTAAGCTTGCGGCAACTCCACGCTATCTCCTAAGAAGAATGAATAAAGATGGCACTCGCCTATTTCATAATCAGAGATTTGTTCTAAAGCTTTTTTATAAAGCCTTAGCTGCAGTGCATGACTAGTTAAAAGTTCCTCAACACTGTCTATTCTGTCTGTTTTAAAATCTACTATATGAAGCTTATTATCCTCGCCGACAAACGAGCAGTCTATAGCTCCTTGTAAAATTACATTTTCATTTTCCGCCTGTTTGGGTAAATCGTCTCGCACCAAATTTGCAGGAATATTAACTGTAAATCTCTGCTCTTTAAAGATTTTTTGCGACTGCAAAATCCTTTTGCCAAGCCTCGAATTTAAAAAAGCCTTAATTTTTTTCACATCTATAGATTTTGCCTGCATATCCGTGATAAATCCTTCTTTTGTAAGCCTTTTTATTTCATCTTCTATGCCGTTTGACAAATTTGCAAAGTCTGAAAACTGCATGAAGTCATGCATTGCTATGCCTTTTTCTGCCGCTGTCATTCCTTTTTCACTTAAAAAAGATGGGCGTTTTAGGCTTTTTTTAGCACTAACTTCATGTTCGGAAAGCATAGTGGCAGTTACTTTGGCAGGTATATCGTTTATAAACGCATAGGGATAAACAAAATTTATTTTCTCCCTTATTCGCCCGGCCAGTTCTTCATTCACCTTGATATCACGCTCCGCTTTTTCTTGCTCTTTTGTTGGCTCAAGTTTTGTAATGCAGTTGACATCAAGCGCTGTACTGCTTAAATCTTTTAAGACTATATCCTCGTCTATCGACACTCTTTTACGCAAAACTGCACCGCCCTCATGTCGCAAAGCACAGCTCATAAGCCACTGAGAAACCGAACTTATTCCCATTATGTCATGTGTGGAAAAAGGTTGTTTAGGAATAATAGTCGACGCCTGAGACAAAATTGCCTTGTCAAGATTTTGCACACTAGATACCATAATCAGCTTTTCTTTCGCCCTTGTCATGGCGACATATAAAATTCTCATCTCTTCTCTTATTGCCTGTCTTTTATTCTCAAGCGATATCGCATCTCTTACGAAATTTGAGCTCTTAGCCCCTACACTGCCTGATTTTAGTTTCACTCCAAGTGCAAGGCTTGTGTTTAAGACCAAATCGTCTTTATCAAAATTTATCTTTTTACCGCAACCTGCGACTATGCATACAGGAAACTCCAATCCTTTTGATTTATGTATACTCATAATTTTCACCGCATCACGTGCTGCACCACTGTTATTTGTCACAGAAAGCCCCGATCCATTTTGCCTTAATCTATCGGTAAATCTCACAAAGTCCGACACAAAGCTGTAGCCCGCACTTTCATAGTCTTTTGCAAGTTCGCAAAGCTTTCTAAGATTTTTAAGCCCAGTATCCGAATTTTTCATTGCAAGCGCTATGTCCAAATATCCCGTATACGAATAAAAATACTCTATAAATTCATGTGATGGCATTGTGGCAGACAATAACCTTAAATGCTTTAAGTCTTCAAGGACTTTATGAAATCTTTCGTCATCTTTCGCCACATTGATAAGCGATAAATACACCGATATTTTCCTATTATCCACCCTTATCTTCGCTATATCATCTGCAGAAAACCCATAAATTGGGCTAAGCAACACCGAAAGTAGTGGTATGTCTTGATTTGGATTGTCTATCACCTGTAAAAACGCCATTACGCCTACAATTTCTATCGCGGTGAAAAAATCTTCCACCAAGTTTGCTTGAGTGGGAACCCCAAGCTCATTCATTTCTTTTGCATAAATATGAGAGCAAGTATTTGCATTTCTTAAAAGTATTGCAAAGTCTTCAAACCGTGCATTTCGCACTCCGCCCTGTGCACTCACCTTAAATCCATTTTTCACCATGTCGGAAATTAGCCCTGCTATATGCCTTGACTCTGCTATTTCAGACCCCAGCTCGCCTTTTTCTATAAAGTCAAACTGCGCACTGCAATCGGCATTTTCTGGATATGTGGCACCTGCGACCAAGCTCTCTCCGTCTGTATACTCAAGTCCGCAGCTTTTTTTTGTCATGATTTGAGAAAAAACAAAGTTCGTACTGTCTATAACCGTGTTTCGAGAGCGATAATTTCTATCTAAAATAACTGTCGCTGGATAATTATCCGCCATTTCATCATAGGGCAAAAAGTTGTCTTTATATCCTAAAAATATCTCGGGCATCGCCTGTCTAAAGCTGTAAATACACTGTTTTAAATCGCCTACCATAAATCTATTTTCTCTTGAAATCGCATAAAAAATACTGTCTTGCACCTCGTTTGTGTCTTGATATTCATCTACCATTATTTCGTCAAATCGCTTTGCTATTTCGACCGCCGTTTCGGTAGGCTTTACCTCTTTTTCTCCGTTTTCAAGCAGTAATCTCACCGTCAAGTGCTCTAAGTCACCGTAATCTAACAGTTTTTTCTCTAGCTTCTTTTGATAATATTTTTCCGAAAACACCATTAAAAGCTTATTGAATTCTTTGGCTATTTTTAGTAGTTTTTCTCTATCTTCTTCACAAGCTTTTTCATCTTTTAAAAACTGCGACGAAAGATTTTTCATTATATCTTTAACTTCGTCTCTACTATTAAAAATTCTTATTTTCAAATCGTCGTCGGCATACCCACGAGGCGTTGTAAACCTTAGTGGAACATAGGAATTTACAGCTTTAAAAGCTTCGTCCCACTGCATTAAATCTACACTTTCCTTAATTTTTTCAAGGCTTGCAATCTCCACCAAAAGTTTTGCATGAAACGCATCTATGAGTTTATCGTCTCCGTAAATTTCGAGTTGCTTTAACGCGGTTTTAAGAAGATTTATACACCTATCTGTAGAATTTGAAGCATTTTCAAGTATTAATCTGCCCCAAACCGTGTTTGAAATCTCTTTATTTTCATCATAAAGATTAAACTTTTTCTCTATCCAAGTTTCGGGGAAAATATGAGAATTTACAAAGTTATAAAGGCTTAACACCATCTCTTTTAAAGCCCTATCGCTTCTGTCACTACTAAATAAATCCGCTATAAAGTAGTTTCCTTCTTCAAAACTTTCTTCTATGCTTTCCTCAATACAGTCATTCATAAATTCTTCTCTTTGCTTGTCCGCAATTATCTTGAAATCCGCCGGAACATCGAGCAAATAGAAAAATTCTCTTACAAGTTTTGCACAAAAACTATCAATTGTACTTACATTCATGTTTGGCATTAAACTTTTCTGTCTCTTAAGCGCCTTGTCGTTCGGATTTTTTCTTATAAGCGTTTCAAGTGCTGTCTCTACTCTCTCTTTCATCTCTGCCGCTGCCGCCTTTGTAAAGGTCACGACCAACAGCCTGTTTGCATCAGTTGGGCTTTCTTTGTCTATCAGCCTTTCAATTATCCTTTGCACCAACACCGAAGTCTTACCCGAACCAGCAGCCGCCGACACCAGTATCGTTCCACGCCTTGCCTCTATCGCGTTTAGCTGTTCTTTAGTCCACACTCTCTTTGCCATTTTCATTTTCCTCCTCTCTCAGTTTTTGTATTATTTCTGCATTTTTCATGCTCATTTTTTCTATATCTTTGCCATAGTTTTTTGCACCGCACACACTTTCGTAAGGGCAGTAAGCACAAGCATTTGCATTTATTGTTAGGGGTTGCGCTTCTATTTCTCCCTCTAACAAGCTGTCCGCCATAGACGAAACAAGCCTTTTTACATGTGAGAAAATCAATTCTATGCTGTTATCGCTAAATGTGCTTTCCTCGCCCTTTAACTTCTCTCCTTTAATAGAAACTGGAATAAACCTACCATTTGCCTGCTCCTCCATGGCTTTGATTATCTCTTCCTTGCTCAAAACCAAGCCTTTCATACAAAGTTGTTTGTCAAATTCCGACATCAGCTTTTTCTCGTCATCGCCTTTCTTTGCCGAAATATTCGGAGAAATCGCAGGCAGATAAAGCATACCTGCGGGGTGAAGCACACCGCTTTGACAAATCGCCGCAAGATATAAGAGCATTTGCAAATTAAGTCCTAAGAGTATGTCAGATAGCTTAAATTCCTTACTACCCGTCTTATAATCTATTACCCTAACATAAGTTTTCCCGTCGGCTTCATATGTGTCTACACGGTCAATTACACCGCTCACATAAGCCATATTTCCGTCTTTAGTTTTCACTTTAAGTGGTGGGAACTCTGTGCTGTTTTTAAGTCTTAACTCGTTAAATTTCGGTTTAAATTTACTCTGTGACAACTCCTCTAAAACACGGGCTATTAGCATATATGCCGTGACACTTATACGGCGCACCCTATATCTGTCGACAGCAGATAAATTTTCTATTCCACCCATATTCTCTACTATGTAATCATGTAAGAGCTCGTCGATTTTACCCATTAAATCTTCTTCGCCTGTGTAGTCACCGACAAGCATTTTTTCAAATAGGTAGTGCATTATATTTCCGTATTCTAAGGCGCTGAGTTTTGCGGTTTTTCGCTCTTTTGCACCCAGTCCATACCTGCAAAAATATCTAAATTTACATTCGTGATAGCCCTCGACCTGTGATGCTGAAAACTGATTTTCAAAAAACATTTTTTTAGAAAGCGCTTTGTCTTGCAGTTTAAACGGAATCTTGCTCACCGCACGTCTAATCGCCAAAAGTCTTGGCGCAAACTCTTCAATCTCTTCAATAAGCTTTACATAAGTTTTAGAGCTCTCACTATCACTCAGATAATTCTTAGCCCCAAATGACAGCAATGCGTCTTTTGAGTTTACATAATACTCTTCGTCGAAACCGCTTTTAATTTCCAAATCCGAAAAAATTTCTAAAACATGTGTCACCATAGAGCTTTGTACAAAGCTGTCCTGCCCTCTCGACTTGTGAAAACTCAAGTATAATCTTTCGCTCGCACAATTAAGGGCTGTATATGCAACAAATTTTTCAGCCGAAATTCTCGACTGCAAATCATTTTCGAGCTCGATTTTAGCCTCCACCAAGCTTCTTCTTTCACTGTCACTAAAAAGTCCGCTTTCTTTTTCGTCAAGGGGAAATTCACCCTGCACTGCGCCTATCACAAAAACGACTTTTGCATCTTGTATTTTCACTTGCTGTGCATTTGCAAAGTTTACTGTATCGAGTTTAAGCGGTATATCCGAAAGCTCTTGAGCCTTCATAACTTCTTTTATCATCGAAGAAAACTTTAAAAACTTCACATTTTCTTCTCCCATAGTCGTGACAAAACAGTCGAGCACTTGCATTAGCATGTTCCAAGCCCTCACGCTCTCTTCCGCTTGCTCTTCCATTCCCGAAAGTAAAAATTCTTGCCTTTTCTTTAAAACAGCGTTTTCAACATCTAAATCTGTTAAAAATTTAAAAATAGCCGTACATTTTTCTGTGCACTTCTCTTTTTTCAGCGATTTTTCGAGTTTTACAAGTGGATTAATTATCTTTTTTCTTGTCTCTTCAAGCCTTTGTAGGGTAGTATTTTCTAGCTCTTCGTCTGCACTATCAAATCCAAACGGCGACTTTGTAAACTCATTTTTCCACTGAGATCCTCTGATATTCCACAAAAACACATAGTTTTCAAGCTCTGAAATTTCCTCTAAATCGAGTGGACAAAGCCCTGTTTTTAACATAGAAAGCACTGCCCCGCTGTTATAAGAAGTTTCAAGCACATCAAGTGCCAATATCACTAAACAGGCAAGCGGCATATTGCTAAAGTTTTTAGCCTTTGCAAGATAAATCGGTATGTCCCATTGTTTAAATGCAAAATCTATAACACCTGTAAATGCTTCACTGTTTCGGCAAAGCACCGCTATGTCTGAGTAGCGGTATTTTCCTTCTATTATAAGTTTCCTGATAGTAGCCGATACATACTGCGCCTCTTCGTATATATCCTCCGCCTCAAAAATTTGTATATCGCCACAATTTTCATATATCTGTGACTCAAAATCAGCGTATATATTTTTTTCAAGATGCACAAGACTTTCTGCTTTATTTTCAGGACTATGTGTCAGTTTAACGGGCGCCTTTACACGTATATTTTCTTCTCTTGCAATCTTTATTAGATTTCTAGCCGTGTTTCTTGCTTGTGAAAACGCAGAGTCCTCGTCACTGTTTTCCATGTCGTCTATCGGCAGGGCACATACTGTTTTTTCGCTGTCTTTTATAATTGATGCTAAAACCTTTCTTTTTTGCTTATTAAAATACTCAAAGCCGTCTATATAAACCGACGCATCTTTAAAGTATTTATGCTCCAAAACAAGTTTTGCCATTATACTTATCATGTCGTCTGCATCAACATACACGCCTTTTAAAAGTTGTTCATATGTCGAGTATATAAGCCCTGCCTCATAGGTTTTTTGACCAAGTGTAGTGTCTAAAGTTTTTGAGCTTGCTATTATATCCTCGGCACTGACAAAAGAAGTTTTCATCTCTTCTACAAAGTTTAACATCAGTGAAGTAAGTCTATCCGCTTTTGCAGCAGAGCCTAAAAGCTCTAGATTATCTGCACAAGCCGATACTGCATTTGACATCAGTATCATCTTCCCCATGTCGGAGAGCTTTGTCTCGTATATCCCTCCGTAAAGCGAGAAAACTTCGCTTGCAAGGCGTGAAAAGGTGAAAACTTTAATATTTGCAGCACGTTTTGCTCCAGCCATGTCTAAAATAGCCTTTTCGGTTTGAAATGAAAACTGGTCGGGCACCAACAAAAACACCCTTTGACTGACATCGCCTACCACCAATTTTCTTATATATTCAGTTTTTATAATATCAGATTTACTAAAAATCAATTCCAGCATAACTTACCCCCATGATAAAATCTTTATACCATTTTATCATATAGCATGGGTAAATAAAACACCATATTTAAAAGCTAAGAAAATTTTTAATATTTTGATACCATTCATAAACTTTAAACGACACTGTAAAATCGTCGGGGCTTTGTATTATTTCCTGCTCTTCTTTTGAAAAATCTTCATATTCGTCACTTGCACTGCTAATGCACAAAGAAGGATACACCACGCACCACCAGTTTTGACCGCTCGCCTCTCCAAGCATTACCTGCAAGGCCTCATACTCTCCTGCTGGCAGAGTAAAAGTCTCGTACTCTCTAGTTGGGAAATACGCATTTTCAAGGCTCACAGTCGCCGAATAACCTACATTTATTTCATCTAATTTCATATTTGCAAGCCTCTGAATTTCATCCATGCTTTGAGAAAGTATGAGCTGTGCCTCTTCAATAGATGTCGCTTCTTCTATAAGTTCTCCTGCAAAAAGTGATAATTCATCTTTAACATAAATCTTCACCCTTTGGTCGTATTCCGTATCAGAGTTTGCAAGCACGTGCATTCTAAGTGTTTTTTCTGATATCTCCTCACACTGGGCGCTAAAACCAATAAATGCAAATAACACTGCAAGAAAAAAACCGCTAAGTAAAATTTTGTCTATCCTCTTAAATTTAAAAATTCTTTTTATAGTTTCCATAAAAAATACTCCTCATAATTTTTTCAAATAAATTATAGGAGTATTTTTTCACTTTATTCAGTTTTAATTAAAATTACTGGTCGTTGTTTCTGCCTATACCGTTTCTCTTTTTCATAAAGAAAGTAAAGCACCACAGCGCTGATAAAAAAACAACTATATATACTGCTCTACTTAAAAATGAAGTTTGTCCACCAAATAGAAATGCGACAAGGTCAAATTCAAAAATTCCTACAAGACCCCAGTTTAAGCCACCTACTATGAGTAGGATTAAAGCTAATACGTCAACCATATTAAATACCACCTTTAATTTCAAATTGAATTTACAAGCTTATATTGCCCTTTTTTTATGAAATTATTCGAGATTTTAATTTATATTGTCTTGTAATTCTTTTTATGATATAATAAATCTATCTATAACTAGGAGGTATACTATGCTTTTTAAAAATATTTCAGATTGTCATACACATTCAAATGTATCCTACGACGGTGACTGTAGTATGTTTGACATGTGCCAAACAGCACTTGAGTTAAATCTTCACTATTACGCCATTACAGACCACTGCGAATGTGAGCGCTTTAATGAAGACGAACACCCTTATGCGCCTGTTGTCAAAAAAGCTATTTTGCAAATGGAAGAAATGGAAAAAGAATTTTCTGGAAAGCTTAATATTATAAAAGGCGTAGAGCTAGGCCAACCTGTTTATGCCTTAGATGTGGCGACCTCGGTTTTGAAAAATTACGACTACGACTTTGTAATAGGCTCGGTGCACGCATTAAATGACGGCACGGTAGATTTCTATTTTTGGGACGAAAATAACAAAGATGTCGAGCCTACAATTCAAAAATATTTTGACGAACTACACAGGCTTATAGACTTTGGCGACTTTAACACTCTTGCGCATATCACCTATCCGCTAAGATATATAGTTGGCAAATGTAAACTCCGTGTCGACATGGCTTTATTTTTAGAAAACTCTAAAAAAATATTCAAAAGACTTATAGAAAATAATATTGCACTTGAACTTAACACCTCGCCACTTCGCTCATATCCAGAGGTTTTTGACATAGACATTATGCTATTTAAAACATATTATGAAATGGGTGGCAGACTTTTGACCGTGGGTTCTGATGCCCATAACACAAAGGACCTTGGAACAGGCATACAAAAAGCATATGAGGAGCTTTATAAAATAGGATTTAAACAGTACACTGTTTTTAAAAATAGAAAAGCGATAATGATAGATTTTATTAAGGAGAATTAACCATGAACTTAAACGAAAGAATTTTAGAAATACTTGAAAAAAATGCAAAACTTACAAACTCACAGATCTCTGCAATGCTAGGAGTCGACGAAGACGAAGTGACAAAGACTATAGCCAAACTTGAAAAAGACGGAGTCATTAAAGGCTATAAGGCTATAATTAACTGGGAGGCCATAAGCACAAAAAGAGCCTCTGCCCTTATAGAGGTAAAAGTCACTCCTCAAATGGATACAGGCTTTGATGAGACTGCTAAAAGACTTATGGAGTACGACGAGGTGGAGTCGGTTTACCTTATGTCGGGTGGTTATGACCTAGCACTTATAGTAAACGCCGAAACTATGTCAGACGTTGCAATGTTCGTGTCAAAAAGACTTGCCTGCATTAAAGGCGTTTTGTCTATGGCAACTCATTTTATACTAACTAGATATAAAGATGAAAATCTAATCTTTTCTACAAATTTAGAAGATAAAGACGAGAGAGGAAGCAACCTTTGTGATTAATTATAATGAACATATAAATAAAGACTTAATGCAAATTAAGCCCTCGGGCATAAGAAAGTTTTTTGACATTGCAAGCGAAATGGAAGACGTTATCTCGCTAAGTGTTGGAGAACCCGACTTTTACACACCTTGGCATATAAGAGAGGCTGGTATAAGCTCCCTGCAAAAAGGTAAAACAAGATATACCCCTAACCGTGGTTTTGCAAAACTTAGAGAAGAAATTGCAAAATTTATGGATAGAAAATACAGTGTAAGCTATAACCCTGACACCGAAGTACTCGTAAGCGTTGGTGGCTCTGAGGCGATAGACTTATGCCTTAGAACATTTATAAACGAGGGCGATGAAGTAATTATCCCCGAGCCTAGCTTTGTTTGCTATACCCCACTTGTACAAATGGCAAAAGGCGTGCCCGTAATAATAAACACAAAGTCTGAAAACCATTTTAGACTAACAGCGAAAGAACTTGAAGAAAAAATCACACCAAAGACTAAACTGCTTATTTTGCCTTTTCCTAACAATCCCACAGGTGCTGTAATGCGTCTTGAGCATTTAGAGGAAATCGCAGAAGTTGTAAAAAAGCATAATCTGTTTGTAATGTCCGACGAGATTTACAGCGAGCTTACTTATGGAGATACTTCTCACGTATGTTTTTCATCGCTTGACGGTATGAAAGAACGCACTGTTGTAGTTAATGGATTTTCAAAGTCCTACTCTATGACAGGCTGGCGTATGGGTTATGCCGTAGGACCCGAAGATATAATTGCCCTCATGACAAAACTTCATCAATATGCGATTATGAGCGCACCTACAACCGCACAATACGCAGCAATAGAGGCGCTAGAGCACGGCGACAACGACATAGCACAGATGAAAAAAGAGTACGATATGAGGCGCAGGCTTATAGTAAAAGAGTTAAACCGCATGGGGCTTACCTGTTTTGAGCCCGAAGGCGCATTTTATGTATTCCCGTCTATAAAATCAGCTGGAATGAGTTCGGCAGAATTCTGCGAAAAGCTAATTTATGCAAAACGTGTCGCAGTTGTGCCTGGAACTGCTTTTGGAGAATGTGGAGAGGGCTTTGTTAGAATTTCATACTCTTATTCCATTGAACATATTTTAGAGGCGCTAAAGCGCATGGAAGAATTTATAAATGAACTTAAAGACGGAGAAAACAATGGATAAAGTAGCTTTGTCATCGGCAAAAAACTATGATTTTGACACACTTAAAAAACTGGTCAAATCGCAGTTTGAAATACTAAATCCACAAATCAAGCCTGATATGACGGTTGTGATTAAACCTAATCTTGTCATAAGGGCAAGTGCCGACAGTGCAATAATAACCCACCCAAATTTAGTGGCGGCAATAGGCGTTTGTGTAAAGGAACTGGGTGCAAATGTGCTTATCGCCGAAAGTAGCGGTGGACTTTTCACAAAATCGGTAGTGACAGGAAATTTCCGTAGCTGCGGTTATGAAGAAATGGCAAATACATATGGATTTAAGCTTTATACCGAATGTGAGCATGAAAGTGTTGAACTTCAAAACGGCGTGATTTGCAAGAAAATCAACATAGTAAAGCCATTTATAAGCGCTGACTTCATCATAAATGTCGCAAAGCTTAAGTCTCATTGCATGACCACTTATAGTGGTGCAGTTAAAAATCTTTTCGGTACTGTCCCCGGACTTATGAAACCCGAGCTTCACGCAAGATACCCTGACAAGGTGAATTTTTCTCAAATGCTCGTGGATTTATGCGAGTACATTTCACCAAATCTATCGTTTATCGATGCAATTGAAGCGATGGAAGGTGACGGACCTACCGGTGGAAGAAAGAAATTTATAGGCGCTGTTATAGCGTCAAGCAGTCCATATTCAGCCGATCTTGTTGGCTCTAAAATTGCAAATATGAAACCTAACGACATAAACATGTTAAGGCTTGCGATAGACCGTGGTCTATGCGCTAAAAGTGCTAACGACCTAGAAATTATAGGCGAAAAACTCGATACACTTATACAAAAAGATTTTTTGCAACCGTCGAGTAAATCTATTGATTTCGCGGACAAGTTGCCGAAGATATTTAGACCTATGGCAAGAAAATTCATGACACCACTGCCAAAAATCAGCACTAAAAAGTGCGTGGGATGTAATAAATGTGGCGAGTCTTGTCCACAAAAAATTATTGAAATAAAAGATAAAAAAGCAAAAATAATAAATTATAAAGAATGTATAAAATGTTTCTGCTGTCACGAGATGTGTCCATATCACGTGATAGACATTAAAAGGTTTTCTTTGTTTAAATTTTAAATCTTTGGAGGAATTATGACTTTAAAAGCTTATGCAAAAATCAACTTGAGTTTAGATATAACTGCAAAAAGAGACGACGGATACCATCTTTTAGATACCGTAATGCAAAGTATTTCTCTTTGTGATGAAGTCACTATAGAAAAGAACAGCAGCGGCAAGATAAATTTAAGTTCAAACGAGAAAAATATTCCTCTAGACAAAAAAAACACCGCCTACAAGGCGGCTAAACTTATCTTGGACTATGGGAACATTACAGAGTTTGGTGTGGATATTCATATTGAAAAGCACATACCAAGTGAGGCTGGCATGGGTGGCGCAAGTGCCGATGCCGCCGCTGTTATCAGGGGTATGATAAAGCTATTTTCTCTTGATATCCCCGTATCAAAGCAAATTGAGCTTGCTACAAAAGTCGGTGCGGACGTGCCTTTTTGCCTAATAGGTGGCACAAAACGCTGTGAGGGCATAGGCGAAATAATGAGCGATGCCCCCATTTTACCAAACTGCAATATAGTAATATGCAAACCACAAATAGGTGTAAGCACACCAAAAGCTTTTTCGCTGTGGGACAGTGGGAATGTCCAGTTTTTTAAAACCGATAATATGATAAATGCCTTAAAAGGCGGAAATATAAAAGACATTGCCTGCAATTTAAGCAATGTTTTCGACGAGCTTTTAGATATAGAAGAAGTTCAAAATATCAAAAAAACAATGATAAAAAGTGGCGCCCTAGGCGCCGTGATGACAGGCAGTGGCTCTGCTGTATATGGCATTTTCGACAGTGTCGACAACGCCCGTGTCGCAGCTCATAATCTTCAGTCTTTTGGTAAGGTTTTTATAGCACAACCTTTAAATGAGGTGATATCATGACTTATACAGAAATAAAAAAAGCACTTGAAACTTTAAATCTTTACGATAAAAATGTGTGCATACACTCGTCTATGCGCTCGTTTAAAAATAGGAGTGAAAATTCTTGCAAAATATTGCTCGATAGCTTTTTAGATAATGACTGCACTGTTTTGGTGCCCACATTCTCAGATGAATATGAGGTGCACCCCGTAAAAAAATTCATGCCAAAACAAAACGGTGCGGGTGATTATTCTTACTTTTACAGCCAAAAAGTAAAAAAAATTCCACCTTTCACGACGGACAGCAAGGAAATATCGGTGGAGGACATGGGAGTTTTCCAAAAATTCGTCTTAAATCAAGTCGATAGTTTTAGGGGTAACAACCCACTAAATTCCTTTACGGCAGTTGGAAAAAACGCTGCGAAAATGGTGGAAAATCAGAGCGTGACAGATGTATATGCACCACTAAAATTTTTATGTGATAACGACGGCTATCTTGTTTTAGTCGGCGTAAAACTAGACCACGCAACTCTCATTCACTACGCCGAACAGCTCTCTGGCAGAAACTTATTTGTGCGCTGGGCAAAAAACAGTGACAATAAAACAATCGGTGTAAACGTCGGCAGTTGTTCGAGCGGATTTAACAGTCTAGAGCCAGCTCTAGAAAAAATAAAAACCACCATAACCGTAGATGGCAGTGTGTGGCAGGTATTTAACGCGAAAGACTTTGTTGATATCTGTGTAAATGAAATAAAGAAAAACCCCATGATTACCCACTGCGGTGATAATAACTGCGACAGATGTAACGACGCCACAAAGGGCGGACCTTTTTATTAATCGAGACTTGAAAGTAGAAACACAAAAGTTTTAGTCAAGTTTTTTCAAAAAGTTGCGGTTTCAAAAGGCAGAGCCTTTTTGAGTTTTCCACATAAAACGAAACCTTATCCTTAGAAGCGCATTTTCGAAAGTGAATTTTGCACAAAGTGCAGACAGAGAAAACTTTTTGAAAGAAAAAATTTTCTCTGTCTGCAAATTTAAAAGAATAGCAAAGGGAGGGCACGGAAGCCCTCCCTTACGATTTTAAATTAAAATTTGCGGAAATCTACTCTCAACCTTCATCTACCAAGCTATCAGCAGGCATTTCTTTTGCCCATTCAAAACCTTTTTTTGCTATAATTACTGCGAAAATTTCATTTATTATTGCAGCCGCGGCTATTGTTCCTTGTACTATTACTGCAGATTCGCTGTCAAATCCTTGCATCGTGCTCACAGCCATGCCAGTAAAGACAAGCGACACGCCCGAGTGTGGTAAAAGTGCCAGACCCAAGTATTTTTTAACCGTGGGTTCGGCCTTGCTTATTTTAGCACCTGCATATGTACTAAAGTATTTTCCTAGTCCCCTTGAAATTATATATACTGCTGTAAGTACTCCTGCACCAAAAATCAGTCTATAGTCAAGCGGTGCTGCAAGGTTAAGTATCATAATTATAAAGCCTATTGCTGTTATTTTTTGAACCGAACCTGCAATTTTAGCAATTTTTTCTTCCCCTACTCTGTTTGCAATCGTTGTAAACAGTGCCATGCCTACTATCATATAATTTGTTGCTTTTTGACCAAGGATAAATGTATCGTATGAAAAACAAGCAAGGAAAGTAACGACTATTGTCAGAACGCTTACCATAAGTATCGCTTTTTTGCTAAGCTCTTTTTTAAAGAATATTGACGATATAAAACCTATGACTATTCCGATAATTATTGGAATTATTACATCGAGTGTGATGACTGTAAGTATCGATGAACCACTTCCCGAACCCATTGTTGCGACAAAAGAGTTTATGGAGAAAAACACAAATATCGCCACAACATCATCTAAAATAGCAAGTGGTATAAGTGTGTTTGTTACAGGACCTTTTGTCTTAAACTCATTGACTATCGACAATGACGGTGCAGGAGCCGTTGCAAGGGCTATTCCGCCAAAAACAAAAGCTACATACAAAGGTATATTCATAAAGTAGAATAAAGCCATAAACACGCCACTCACGACCAAAAAAGTACCGAGTGCCTCAAAAAGCGTTATGGTGATAATTTGGGTGCCGTATTTCTTTATTTTTCTAATTATCAAATCTTTTGCAAACATTATACCCACAGAACATTCTAAAAGCTTTGATAGTATGTAGTAGCTTTCAGACTTTAATATATCATTACTCATAAGGTTTAATGCATACGGCCCCAAAACTATACCAGTCACAAGCCAACCCAAAATTGCAGGAAGCTTTAGCTTTGCTACAAGTTTTCCAGCCACAATTGCTATAGCTACTGTCGCTATTACTCTAACTATCGAAAATACTATATCCATTTTTTCTCCTAACCTGCTAAAAATAACCAATACATAAATTTATTTGCTTAATTATCTTCTAATATTTCGGGAGATTAATCCCTTTCACTCTTAATCCACTGTTTTTTCACAATAGAACATAAATGTAATTTTATCGCATAATTATATTCGTGTCAAGAAATTATTTACACTGTAGAAACTTACGTTTAAGATGCGATATCCTTGTTTCCTTGCAATTTTTTCGCAAAACATACAACCCCCTACTGCACTAAGAGTGAAACGCTCACCGCAGTAGGGGGATAATTATTTAAATTAAACTCATTTGCAATATAAACTACTAGTATCAAGGCGATTGTCTGCTTCGATCAATCGCCAACAAAAAGATAATTCGTAACAGCTCCATCAATTTGAACTGTTTAAAAAGATCATATATATATGCACATAATTATATATGATATTTTTATAAAATGTAACTGTCCAAAAGTACAGGATTAACAAATTTCTTTTAAAAAACTATCAATCCTGTTATTTATTCAAAAAAATTTCAAATTAAACCAAACCTTCATCATGTGCTTTTTTTACAATCGAAGCTCTATTTTTCACCTCAAACTTTTTCATTATATTAGATATATGAAACTTTACCGTTCTTTCGCTTATCCCTAGCTCTTGTGCCATTTGTTCATTTTTATATCCATCGACAAGAAGATAGAGCACCTCTGTTTCCTTTTGGGTTAAATCTTCGTATTTTTGGGGTGATTTCAATTGACTTGGATAAAAACGCGCTGATTTTTTGAGCTCGCTTTGTATTTGATCGATATAAGCCTTTGGCGTGTTATACTTTTCCCATTTCACCTCATCAAACATTGGAAGCAGTGCAGAACCGTAGTCGGATATAATGCGCACAAGTTTATATTCCTGCGCTATTTTCACCGCCTGCAAAAGATAGTCTTGCCACGGTTCGCCACGGTGGTAATATATAATGGTTTTAAGTATATTAAGCTCAACCTTAAGGTATTTTCGCTCCGCAATTTCCGTATATTTATCTAAAACTGTAATGATGTGAAGAGCGTCTAAGCCTCTGCCCAAAGCTACATATACTTTCGCCTTTGCTAAAAGGACATATCTTTGAGTTAAGTAAAACTTTTTAAATTCATTTGGCGCAAAATTTTCCAGCCAATCTTTGCAAAAAGCAAGCTCGCCTTTTTTCAGTGCTATGTTCACCATGCTTGCCCGTATATTTGGCAAAAGCTCCATAAAATGTTCCGCCTTTGCTTTTTGGTAAAAATTCTCAAATAATTCTTCGGCTTTTTCTATATTGTTTTCACTACAAAAAAGCTTTGCCATAATTGCGGTGGCAGCATACTGCATGCGAACACTGCCCCCTCTTGTTGACTCGTCAAGCCCTTTGGCAAGGTGCTCCATAGCACTACTCATCTGATTGCGCTCGTAGAGTGTTTCACCCATAATCGTGTGGTATGCCCCCACTGCTTCAAAACCAATTACAGCTTCTACCGCTGCTGTAATCATGGTTTGAAAGAACTTATTTGTCGTCGACCACGCCAACAAATCAAGACCACCATTTAAGAGGCTTGGCATATTACCAGTCGGCATAATAAACTCTAGCGCAACACCATTTTTTGCCACATACTCGACAAAAAGAAGTAAGCTGTCCTTTAAATTGTCGGCATTTGCAATCGGGCAGGCTACTAAAGTTCGCATATACACAGTCAGTGCCTGCTTATCTTTTTTCTGATCCACAATCTCCTTTAGTCGGCCTAGATACATGTCATAGCCACTTTTTCGCAAAGAATAAGCTTCAATCATCGCCTTTGCACCAAGTAGCCGTGCGTTATTACTTTCACTTTCGGGTAAAAACTCGTCCATATATTGCTCGCATATTTCGGCAAACTCACAGCCGTCGGCATTTTCGCTTAAATAGATGACAATTTCCTCTAGTTTCTCATAGTTTTCCGCAAGTGAAAAACAACGCAGTGCTTCTCTCATATTTCTATGTTTTTCGTAAAATTCGCCTGCTTTTTGAAGAAGTTCTTTTGGGTCAAAGAGGTCGGTTTTCAGCATCTCTGCTTGGATATATCGGTAAAAATTAGGTTCAAAACTAAACGCCCCCGACGGGGTTTTCTCCAAATACCCACAGCTGAGCAAATCTCCTAAATCTATTTTGGCATTTATCCGCTGTGCCATAGATGATGTAAACTCATCAAACACACAAAGTCTAAGCAACTGTTCCCTTTGAGTCTCGGTTAAACTCATTGTTGTCATCTCAAAATAGCTGTGCAAATCGCTTTCTGCAAGGTTAAACGTCACTTCCGCATTGTATATATTCTCTGCTAGTCGCTCCAAATATGACAAAACTGCTATGACATAGCCGCTGCTAAACTCTAAGCATTTTGTCGCATGTCTTTTTAACTCTGCCGTTTTTAAGGAAGAAAAAGAGCTGTCCCGCTTCATTAGCGAAACAATTTGCTCCATTCCGATTTTCAAAGATCGCCTGTCATCTATCCCAAGATTTTTTGACAATTTAAATGGCAACAGGTGTTTTGGCAATGGTGCAACGCTCAAAAGCATTAAATTTATGTTTTTAATCTCCAATGCAGACGACAACAATCCAAAAAATCTTGACCCATTAACACTGGTATTCACCGCTTCGACATTGTCTATTATAGCTAAGGTTTGTATTGGTGTTGCTTTATATTGAATTAAATAATCCTCTATTTTCTCATAAAAATCAGGGGATCTTGCATCAAAAACACTATACACCTTAAAATATCGCTTTGCAAACTCTGTCGCCTGCGTTGTTTTGCCGTAGCCGACCATCGCATGAAGATATAGAATTTTATAATTCTCTACCAAGCCAAGCCATCTATCATATGTATTACGTGAAATAAAAACATTTGTCTCCAAACTCACACCCCTTTCGTCGCAGTGGCTTGCAAATTAGTTCAGTCACAATTAAACACCACTTATTTTTATTCTTGATATATATTTTAACATAATTTCAAGCTCTTTTCAATAAAAGGGCGATAACTTGAGAAATTAATCTCAAAATCATCGCCCTAAAATGTTTTTATGAAATTTTTGCCTCTAAAATAGAGGGTTTATGCTCATCGCTTTATCATTTAACTAGCTTTTTTCTCACAAAAACCATTACCACTACCAAACTTGCCGCCGCTACTGAAATC
>CAYJIA010000034.1:11294-23615 GCA_964370115.1 uncultured Eubacteriales bacterium | reverse complement strand
CCGCACCACCAACTTGAAGCTGGACACAATTCGCGCTCTAAGCATTGCTTAGGGTGTGAATTTTTTTGCCCGCGTCCAAACAAATCCTATATCGTCAACCGCACCAAAAAGCTATCGCATTAAGGTGCGCCACATAAATATTGTAGGGGCGAACCTGTGTGTTCGCCCGAAAAGATAGGGTGACTCCTATTCTCTCGGGCTATCACATAGGATAGCCCCTACGCTTTTTATATATTTTGGCGATAAATATCCTTAACTCGACAGCACCTCACCTAATAAAACTTTTTTTCTTACAAAAAGTTTTCTCTTTTTGCACGTTGCGCAAAAATTCACTTTCAAAAATGCGCTTCTTAGGATAAGATTTCGTTTTCTGCGGAAAACGACCAAGGCTCTGCCTTTGGAAACCGCAATTTTTCGAGAAAAATTGAGTAAAGCATTTATTTTGCCCGACATTATCTATACGCTGTAATCTCATAGCCGTTTTCTCTGAGCGCCTCGACTACCTCGTCTGCGTGTTCTCTGTTTCTTGTCTCCATTCTCAGGTGTAGATAACAAGAGGTTATATCCATGTTTTCATCTGATCTGTCATGCCTTACCGACACGACGTTTGCACCATGTCCTGCAACTATCGAAGAGACTGTTTGCAGTTGCCCTGGTTTGTCTGACAGCGCCACACTTATATCAATTGAACGACCGTCTTTAAGTAGGCCTCGTCCTATTACCCTTGACAAAATCGTAACGTCTATATTACCGCCTGAGACTATGCATGCAACATTTTTACCTTTTATATCTACCTTATCGAACATCGCCGCCGCAACAGCAACAGCACCTGCGCCCTCGGCTATCATTTTGTGTTGCTCAATAAGTGCTAAAATCGCAGAGGATATCTCGTCGTCGGTGACGCTTACTATCTCGTCTACATATTTTTGGCAAATATCAAATGTGTGCTCTCCAGGAAATTTAACCGCTATACCGTCGGCGATTGTCGCCACATGCGATAGTTGCTCTCTCTTGCCACTCTTAATCGAGTTTAGCATAGACATGGCGCCTGTCGCCTGCACTCCATATACCTTTATTTTAGGATTTAAAGACTTTATCGTGTATGCAATTCCCGATATTAGTCCGCCTCCGCCTATGGGAACTATAACCGCGTCTAAATCTTCAAGTTGCTCAAGTATTTCAAGGGCTATTGTGCCCTGCCCTGCTATTACGTCCTCGTCGTCATATGGGTGTATAAAAGTGCAACCGAGCTCTTTGTGGAGCTCACAAGCCCTCTCATATGCATCGTCGTATACGCCCTTTACCAACACTACCTCTGCCCCGTGCCTTTTTGTCGCCTCAACTTTTGATATCGGAGCTCCGTCAGGTATACAAATTCTTGCCTTTATTTCGTTTTCCTTTGCAGCAAAGGCAACGCCTTGTGCGTGGTTTCCCGCAGAGCAGGCGATTACGCCTTTCGCTTTTTCTTCTTTTGATAGCTGCGACATTTTGAAATATGCGCCACGAAGCTTAAACGAGCCCGTATTTTGCAAATTCTCTGTCTTTAAATATATATTTGCGTTTTGGTTTAGAAGCGGCGCGTGTACAAGCTCTGTACATTTTGCAACATTTTTAAGCACATAAGATGCTTGATACACTTTGTCTAAAGTCAACATATGGTTAGCCCCTTTCTCACTCGGCAGTCATTGCCATGGCACCTGTTCTAAGCATTTGAAGTATGCCATAACCCTTATAAAGTTCAACAAAGGAGCTTATAGTCCTTGGGGTACCTGTAATTTCAACGATAAAGCAGTTATCATCAACATTTAAAACATTGGCATGAAAAACACTTGCAATTGAGATTAGCTTCTCTGTGTTTTCCTTATCATTTTTCACTTTAAGCATTAAATATTCACGAACCACAGCATTCTCTGTGTCGACAACATCAACATTTATCACGTCATAAAGTTTTGCAAGTTGCTTTTCTGCCTGTCTTGCAGCGTTTGCGTCGCCCCTTACCACAATTATTAGGTGTGATATATCTGGATTTTCGCTTTGAGCTGCAACAAGGCTCATTATGTTAAAAAATCTACGGCTAAAAAGTCCTGAAATACGCCCGATTACTCCCGTATGGTTTTTTGCCGTTACAAGTACTAAATAATCTCTTTCCATTTTCATTACCCCTTTACATATCAAGAATTGGATCTTCAACCGAGGCACCTGTTGGCACCATAGGAAGTACGTTTATGTCTCTGTCAATCACACAGTGGATTAGTATTGGTTCTTTCGAAGAAATCGCCTCGCTTAGCACTGGCTCTACGTCCTCGTCCTTTTCAATTTTCAAAGTTTTTATGCCAAACGCCTTTGCCAAAAACTCGTAATTTGTCTTTTTCTCAAGTGTAGTGTGTGAAAAACGGTTATCGTAAAATAGTTTTTGCCACTGTCTTACCATACCCAAAACTTGATTGTCAAATAGAATTTCAATTATAGGCACATTGTATTTTGACGCAGTCGCAAGCTCGTTTAGGTTCATGTGGAAGCTTCCGTCACCTGCGATATTTACAACCGTCTTGTCGGGATTTGCAAATTTTGCTCCGATACTTGCACCAAGCCCATAGCCCATGGTTCCAAGTCCGCCAGAAGTTAGCATTTGGTACGGATGCTTAAATGTATAAAACTGAGCTGTCCACATTTGGTGCTGTCCTACTTCTGTACTTACTATTGCTTCATTATTTGTAAGTTCGCTTAATTTTTCTAAAATTGTTTGTGGTGTAACGCCCTTGCCTTTTTGCACAAGTGGATACTCTTTTTTCCAGTTTTCTATCTCGGCTGTCCATGCACTGTTGTCACTTTGTGGCAAAGTTTTTAAAAGTTCTTCTAAAACAACTTTCGCATCACCTTTTAGTCTCACATCGGCATGAATATTTTTGTTAAACTCTGCCGCGTCTATGTCTATTTGAATTACAGGGAAGTTTTTTGCGAAAGTATCTGGATTTCCCACAACCCTATCAGAAAATCTACTGCCCACAGCAATTAATAAATCGCAATTTTTTATGGTCTGGGCTGCAACTTTTGTTCCGTGCATGCCAAGCATACCTAAATATCTATTGCTTTCTTGGTTAAATCCACCTTGGCACATTAAAGATGAAGACACAGGTGCGTCTAGTCTATCTGCAAACTGCTCTAGTGCTTTACTTGCACCCGACCATATAACACCACCGCCTGTATAAATCATAGGTTTTTTACTATTTTTTAGCATTTCGATAGTTTTGTCTATCCACTCTTTTGGTGGAAGTTCGGTACTTGCTTCAATTTCCACAGGAGTTTTCGAGGCAAAGTCGCACATAGCGCCCGTAATATCTTTTGGAATATCAATTAAAACAGGGCCTTTTCTGCCTGTATTTGCAATTATAAATGCCTCTCTCACCGTATCGGCAAGCTCCTCGACATTTTTAATTAGAAAATTATGTTTTGTAATAGACATAGTAATGCCTGTAATGTCAACCTCTTGGAAGCTGTCAAGTCCTAAAAGAGAGCGACCCACGTTTCCTGTAATTGCAACCATAGGGATTGAGTCCATATAAGCTGTTGCAAGACCTGTTACAAGGTTTGTAGCTCCTGGTCCCGATGTGGCAATACACACGCCGACTTTGCCGCTTGATCTCGCATAGCCGTCCGCCGCGTGGGCAGCGCCTTGCTCGTGAGAAGTCAGCACATGTGTGATTTTATCCTCATATTTATAAAGTGCGTCATAAAGGTTTAAAACCGCACCTCCGGGATATCCAAAAACCGTGTCTACCCCTTGCTCTATAAGACATTCCATAATAATATCAGAGCCGTTAATTTTCTTAGTATTCATAATAACCAATCCTTTCTTTATATAACAAAAGCTTCCACCTCAACAAAGAGGTGAAAGCTTAATTTCACGGTACCACTCTAATTGTCACTAAATGTGACCACTCATCGCGTGTCAAAAAACACGCCGTCCGATAACGGAGACTACCGTTTTTTCCTAATAGCTAAGCGTTTTCAGAAAAACTGCTACGAGATGAGCAGGTCGCAAGCTTTCTGTTGTCTCGCACCCACCGACAACTCTCTTAAAGAAAGACCCTCACGCCAATTCCCGTCATTGCATTATGTGTATATGTTCTATATAATACTTCAAAAACAGAAATTTGTCAATGATTTCACAGAGAAAATTTTTCCTTTATCATTTTCGCCACTACATCCGCCTCCAAATTTGCGTTGTCTATTCGGAGGTAATTTTCAAATGGGATTTCACCTTTTTCGCTTACTAGTCTGTAGTTTTTATCCTCGTTTAGTATTAATCCTTTAGAAAATTCAAGGTCTCTTTTTGACTTTTTATTTTCCATTCTATTTTCCGTTGCATTTCTTTTAAGCCTTGTTTCTTGGTCGCAGATGAGCTCTACACAGTAAATTTCTGCTCCACTTTCTCTAAATATATTCGTCACATGCTCTACATATTCCCTGTCACTTTCCAAGTCAAAGGCCCACATATATGTAAAAATCATGCCGTATAAATCCGATTTTGAAAATTCTTCAAAAATCACTTCACGCAGTCTATTACTGGTTTTACCGTCAAATCTTCCAAAAATATCTATGACCGCTTCTATCATCATGTGATTATGAAAAAGCCTTAGGTCCGTGATTTTCATAAGCTCTTGACCGACTGTCATTTTGCCAACTGCCCCACTACCTATTATCCATACAAGCTTCATTTTTTACCCCTCCAAAATATTCTCTAAAAGCCACTTTGCCACTCCGTTGTCGTCACTTGAAAGTGTTTGATAATTTGCAACATCTTTTATCTCTTGTCTTGCGTTTTCGACCGCGACGCCCACGCCACATTCTTTTATCATCGAAAGGTCATTATAATCATCACCAAACGCCACTACCTGCGACAAATCTATACCCAATTTGTTACACAGTTTTTTAATTCCGTTTATCTTCGTCGCTTCTTTATTCATCATCATCGCGACACCGTCTTTTGAAAGCTCTAGATAGCAGTCCTTTGGAATAAACTTCATTACATCGTTTACCTGCTCATCGCTAAGCGCTACAAGAACCTTGTCGGCGGCATCAAACTGCAAGTCTACTAGCTCAGATTTTATATAGTCTATGCCTTTCCAGTGCTTATCAGAGTTATAATTAGAGTAAATTCTGTCTTCGAACTCGATTGATATTTCTAAACTCTTATTATAATCTAGTAGTTTATTTACAAAATCTAATGCCTGTTTTTGGTTTACTCCCGCATGAACTCGCTCGTCGTCGGAAAAATTCACCACTGCACCGTTATGACAAACATACATATCTGGCGTAAAATATTTAAAAAAGCAATTTGTGTATCTAATCGGTCTTGCCGTGGCAAAAGCTATAACTATCCCCTTTTGTCGGCATCTTTCTAAAACTTCTGCCGTGTGTTTTGTGATAATTTGCTCTGAGTTTAAAAGGGTATTGTCCAAATCACTTACAAAAAGTTTGATATTTTTCATTTCCATTCCCCCTAGACGAATTTGTTTATTCTAATATAACACAAAAACTGGTAAAATGCACTATTTACTTTTCTTAGCTTTTGTATTATAATATAGACATAGATAATAATTGAAACTAGGTGATTTTATGGTAATGGAAATAGCTGCTTTAAGTATGGCTATGAGCTCAGCGAGCACTATGCAACAGGTAAATGTCAGCATGATGAAAAAAAGCATGGAAAATCAGGAGGCGACCTCACAAAACCTTATACAAATGATGTCTACACCTACTGCCCACACTCCAGCTCCGGGAAAACTGCTTGATATTTACATATAAACTTTAAATTTAAAAGGCTTGCAAGCGACAAGGAAATGCCTCCTTATAGCTTGCAAGCTTTTGTTTTTTAATCTATTTTTTTCTCAAATCCGTATTCAATTAAAACCTTATCTCCTATTTCATCTTCATAATACCCCTCTGCCACATCAAAATTATTTTTTTCATATAACTTAAATGCAGGCTTGTTTTCCTCGACCACTAAAAGTCTAAGGTATTTTGCGCCTTTGTTTTTTGCAAGCTCCATACAATTTTCTATAAGTTTTGTCGCTATACCTTTACCCATAAAGTCAGGTTTTATCGCGAGCCTGTATATGTAAAGTGCTAGAGCTTCACTATCTTTCCATCCAAGTTTACTTTTCTCACCATTTTCCTCACAAAGTGCGAAGGTGGCAATTATTTCGCCATCATTTTCTAAAATATAAAAACGACTTTTTTCTATATCATTTTCAAGAACTATATAAGGGTAGACCTCGTCCCAAATATAAATTCCTCCTTTGTTCATTTGCTCTACTACTTCTTCAAAAAACAGCTTAAGGGAGTTTAAATCCCCAAGCCCTGCCTGTCTTAATTTCATATTCTTCCCCTTAAAATATATTTCCTAAATTTTTATGCTATTTATATTATACAAAAATTGAGGGTCACGTGCAACACACGAAACCCTCAAAAGAATATTTAATTATATTTTCGACCGGTAAAAGCTTTAACTAGTACATTGGATTATCCTCTTATTCTTCGTGCCTCCTCATGTGCACTAAACCTAAAGTTTATCTTAAAGACACAAATATTTGATTTTAACATATTTTAAGACGTATTATTAATCTCTCGCATATTCTACACGTCCTATTCAACTAATTATAGTTTAAATAACCGAACTCTATTTAATTTTTTTTGCTTGCTTTTTTTACAATTGGCTTTTCCCTTTAGCAAGACTTGATACTTTACATCTTGTAAAATGCCACTCATACAACCGTATTTTCGTATTGCCTTTTTTAAAAAAATCATGTTCTCATCGTCTATTTAATATAGAATTTTGGCTATACTACTTACATTCCATTTTTGTAATCTTTGCCGTTTATAAAGTAAAGATTTTAATTAACTATCATACCTATAAACAATCTCTAATTTATCAAAATTTAAACTATTTTCAATTACAATCATCAACCGACCAATACCAATTAAAATCTCAAACTAGGCAGTTTTTTCATCACTAAATTTTATGAACTTTTTACCTATTCATCATCATAACTCGTAAGTCGCCTATATCCCTTCTCGGTTGTGGTATTTAACTTTTCACTTTCTCGTTATGAAAAATCTCACACCATGACAACTTTAATCTGCGTCATAAAGGCATTAAACAAATCTAACTTCTAAGACTGATTTTATAACAAAACTAAAGTATATTTTAAATGTATTTATAAAGACAAAGTCTTTAATTGAAATTTCAAACTTATTATGATATAACTTAACCCAATTTTCTTCAAGTACAAACTTTTTACAAGGGGTTTTAATCTATACCAAAAAATTATACACAGGTTTAACGAAACCTAAAAACGATGGACAATTAAAACTTAGAAAAAGTATTTGTATTGCAATTTGAAATCTCATTAAACTCATGACAAACAGCACTACATTTTATACCGTTTACCAATTTCAAGTTGCTTTTGTTTTGGTCAGCGCCATTTAAGCCACCGACCTGTTTCAGCGCAATTTCCATGGGACTCACCCTTTCTCTACAAACTTTAACAAAACCACTTTTTTATTCCTAATTTTTCTCTTTAACTATGCTATGTTTTGTTAAGTTCTTTCTTTATCTGTATTGTACTCCTAGTTGTGCACTTTGTCAATAGTTTTATTAAAATAAATTAATATTTTTTATTAATTCTTTACATGAATAATTTTCAAAAAACTATCGTATATATTATATATACAAAGAAATCCATAATAATATTGACTAAAACCAATTTACAGGGTACAATATATCTATCAAAATTATATGCCGACAAAGTCTCGGCGGATTGGAGCATTAAAATGGATAACGAATACGAGGCAGATCTTATCACTCTTTTAGATGAAGATGGAACAGAGCATGAATTTGAAGTTATAGATGAGCTTGAAACAGATGACGGTCACTTTGTGGCACTTGTGCCAACAACTGTAGACGACACTCTTGAGGCTGAAACATATTACATCTTTGAGATAGTTGAAGAAGACGGCGAAGAGCAACTTATGGAAGTTGAAAACGAAGAGCTTTTAGACAAACTTGCTCAAATGTTTGAGACTCGTTTTGAAGAAGAGTTTTACGAAGAAAACTAAAATTTTCTATAGAAAAACTTTCCTGCCTGATGCGCCAATCGTGCACAAATAACCCTACACTCATTTTTTAGGGAGTTTTACTCCTGTTGAGGGAATGCAGACCTCCCGACACGGCTTGTCCGAGGTTGGACGAAGGGAGCGCGAGACAACAGGGAGAACACCCACCTGCTTTTTTGTAGCAGGTTATTGAGAAGCACGTTACGGTCAGGCGGGATTTTTATTTTTTAGAAATAGTGAAAAGCGTAGCAAAAAAGCTACGCTTTTTTTATATAAAAAATTTGATTAATAAAAATATAACTGGCAGCCGATGGCCACCCCTACCTTATAAAATTTCAATTATAGTGTAGGGGCGACCATCGGTCGCCAGTTTTGTTTTACGCTTAATTTGATTAATGTGGTGTAGGGCAAGGGCTCTGCCCTTGCTTTGGTTTTCTGCAAGCCATAAGAAAACTTTTTCTCTTTCAAAAAGTTTTCTCTTTTTGCACTTTGTGCAAAAATTCACTTTCAAAAATGCGCCTCTTAGTATAAGATTTCGTTTTCTGCGGAAAACGACTCAGGGCTCTGCCCTAAGAATCTGAAATTTTTAATCAAAAAACGCAAAGCGTTTCCGCCACACTTATTAACTATTAATTATTAACTATTAACTACTAAAGCTTTCCTCTAAAAAATCAAACATAACTGTTTTACATTTTTTGGGTTTTGTCAAAAAGCTCACGGCATGAACTGCATCTTTTATGATTAGCAGTTCTTTTTTTGCGTTGCAGTTTCGATAGTTCTCTTTTGACATCCACGTAGGCACAAAGGTATCTTTATCGCCATGAATAAAAAGCACCGGTACCTTGTTTTCTTTCATCGCCTCTTTTACAGAGTACTCTCTAAAACTAAATCCAGCTATAAGCCTTGTAAATATACCTGCTACATTTAATATAGGAAATGCGGGGAGTTTGTAGTCTCTTTTTAACACATGCTTATAAATGTCGTAAGGTGAGGTAAACCCACAGTCGGCCACTATTGCTTTTACCTGTTTTGGTAAAGCTAAACCACTTGCCATAAGCACCGTAGCAGCGCCCATAGACACTCCAAACAAACAAATTTGCACGTTAATTCCGCATATTTTAACTAATTCCTCACACCAATTTTTACAGTCATATCTTTCTTTTATTCCAAATGTTATAAACTTTCCTTGGCTTTTTCCATGTGTTCTTTGACTTACAATCGCAACACTATACCCGTTTTTCAAGAACATTTCACAGGCTATCATAACGTCGTCTCTGTTATGCGAGCGAAATCCGTGCATTAAAAGTGCTACTTTGTTGCCAACTTTTTCTTTTGGAGTGTATATTTCTCCGCAAAGTTTTAATCCGTCAAAAGAATTAATTTCCAAATCCTTGTACTCTAATTCCAAAAGTCCTTCTTCAATATTTTTTATCTTGTTAAAATTATTAGTCCAAGGACTGTCGGGATCTTTGAGGTAATCACAGCGGAATTTTGGCTTGTTTCTTATGCAGGCATAAAAGAAAAAGAAAATTGATGCGGAAAGCACTAAGCCAAAAACTATTAGGGCAGTATAAATTATTACACTTAAAAATACTCCCACAAGCTTCACCTCTTTTTTAATTTAAAACATATAATCTACGCTGACACTTTTTTCTATTACGGAATGAACGTAGACTTTTACCACATCGACATGATAAGGAGATACTTGATACTCTGCCATATCCTCCATGCTGTCAAATGTAACTTCTAAACTTACATCAAATGAACGCTCAGATCTTAAAGCGTCAATCCCTGGATTTATCTCTTTAGCCTTTGGCACTTTACCTTTCATCGACAAAAACATGTCACAAAGCTTTTGTGCGTTTTCCTCACTGTAATCTTTAAGTTTGTAAAATACTATATGCTTTACCATTTTATTCATCCTCCAATTTTTTTGTTACTGATTTTCTTTACTTGAATTAAATATATAAGTGGCAACAGCCACAGATACGGCTAGGTTTAGTGAGTCTATATCCTCACTTTGATTTATAAATAAGGGCTGACCCACCCTCTCAAATTTTTCAGGCAAACCGCTTGCCTCATTGCCAAAAATAAGGGAATAAAGCTGGGTTTTTGGCACAGTGTAAGGCGTAAGTACTTTACTTGAATTTAGCATAAACGGGAACATATCTCTGCCGCTTTCATACTCTTTTTGGTAGTCCTCAAAATTTTCAAACACGGCTATCCTAAGCTTAAACAAAGCACCCATTGACGCCCTTATAACCTTCGGGTTAAACACATCGGCACAAGGCTTTATTATTGCCAAATCCTTTATCCCAAAGCCTAAAATTGTTCTTATTATCGTGCCTAAATTCCCCATATCAGAAGGGTTGTGAAGCACTACGTGGTTATCTGTTTTTGATAAATCAGAATTATACTTTTCAAAAACAGCCGCCGCATAGCACATTTCCTTGTCGGAAATTCTGTTTATCATTTTATCATCAATCTCAAACTCCACGCCTTTTTCTAAACAAAGTTTCTCAAGTTTTTCGCTCTCGTTAAATTTTTCTGAGGCTACAACTTTTATCAGTTTATCAGGCTTATTGTTCAAAATTTCAAACACAGGAAAAGGGCCTAAGACATAGGAGTATTCCATGTCCTTTTTATATTTTTTATACACGGAATCACCTACTTTCTGTCTTACATCATTTCAAAAGGCGCGATAATTTCACTCACTTTTGCCATTATGTCGTCGCTCACTGCAAGGTCCATCGACTTTACATTTTCTTCCATTTGCACAGGGTTCATAACGCCGCAGATGATGGAGGTAATCTCAGGTTGAGCCTTAAGCCAGTTCATGGTTAAGTCCATCATTTTTAGTCCATTTTCTGTAGCAAGTGCATAAAGTTCTCTTGCTGGTTTTAGATAAGTATCTAAAAGTGGTGGACAAAGTTTTGGGTTTTCCGACCTCACATCGTCCTTAGAGAATTTCGCTCCGTCTTGGAATTCTCCTGTGAGCAGGCCTTGGAAAAATGGACTGTAAGGGAAGAACGCTTGACCATTTTCTCTTACTATTGGGAAAATTTCGCTCTCAGTTCTATAGTCCAAAGTGATTGCATGATAAGTTTTAGGGTTTCTCTCAAGCATATTGTAAAGCCCTTGTTGAGAATCTATTTCTGTCAAAGTCATTAGCTTTTTAATATCGTTTGCAGAAAAATTTGTAAGTCCTATATACCTAATTTTGCCTGATTTTTTAATTTCATTTAAGGCGTCTGCAGTCTCTTCAAGAGAAGTCGCAGGATCTGGCCAGTGCATTTGATATAAATCAATGTAGTCAACACCAAGGCGCATAAGGCTGTCGTCTATTTCTTTTAACATACTTTTTTTAGAAAGATTATTTGTGACTTTGCCCTCTTCATCCCAAATAAGACCCGCCTTTGATGCAATTAAAACCTTGTCCCTCTTGCCTTTTATAGCCTTGCCCAAAACTGTCTCGGAAACGCCATTGCCGTAAATCGGCGCAACGTCAAAGAAATTAACGCCAAGGTCAATTGCCTTGTGAACAATGTTAATGGAATTTTCATCGCTTGTATTGTCCCAGTTGCCGCCAAAGTTCCAGCAACCAAGCCCCATTAGCGAAATTTCCTCTTTAATTCTTCCAACTTTTCTGTAAATCATTTTCATTTTCTCCCTTAATTTTATTTTCCTTAATTTTTATAAAACAAAAGTCGCTAACTCTTCTACTTCTTTTTTAGCAGGCGGAACTCTTTTGTCGTCTGCCTCTGGGTAGCCCACTGTAATGAGTGCGGCAACTTTTTCTGTTTTTGGAATATCTATACATTCATAAACTTTTTCTTCGTCAAAAAGTCCTAAGATAACGCTTCCTAGTCCTTTATAGTGAGCCGCTAGGCTGAAGGTTTGACACGCTATACCAGCGTCGAACATCTCCCAGTCATTTCCCTTTGAAGTCGCAAGACTGCCGTCTGGATTATATCCGCTCAGATTTCTTTCATAAGTAACCACCACAAGCACATTTGCATTTAGAATTTTAGCCACATTAGCTTTAAACTCCGACACAGCAACATTTGCGATATTTGCCTTTACTTCTTCGTTTTTTATTATATGGTATCTTGTAATTTGAGTGTTTTTCCAAGACGGCGAATGCCTAGCAAGCTCAATTACCTCTTTTAAGGTATCAACGCTAACATCTTTGTCCGAATATTT
>CAYJIA010000034.1:0-11194 GCA_964370115.1 uncultured Eubacteriales bacterium | reverse complement strand
CAAGCTCAATTACCTCTTTTAAGGTATCAACGCTAACATCTTTGTCCGAATATTTGCGAACACTTTTTCTGCTTTTTATACATTCTTCAAACAACATTTTTTCACACTCTCTCTACAAATAAACATTCCATAATCTTTTGGAACAAAAATTTTTCCGCCTACTTTTTCACTTTCAAGAAGCCTGTAAAGTTTTTCGCCTTTATAGCTTTCGATATCCACAAAACTTTCCATTGAAAGTATGTAGTCTACTAAATCTTGTGTTTGTGTGACTTCTAATGAGTCTTCATATTTTCGCATTTCTGTATTTTCAAAATATTTTTTAAGCTTTTCTTCTCCGTTTTGCAGTGTAAACTCCTTATTTTGCGGTGATTTGAAATTTGAATTTTTAATAAGCGATTCTATATATTCTGCAATTCCGTTTTCACCAAATGTTGCACAGTAGAACTTGCCGCCTTTTCTTAAAACTCGTTTGACTTCTGACAGGGCTTTTTCTAAATTCGGCACGTGATAGAGCATCATATTTGCAATTACCATGTCAAAACTGCCATCTTCATATGGAATTTTCTCGATGTCTACCTTATTAAAAATTACGTCGGTTTTATACTCATTTTTCTTTGCTGTCTCAAGCATACCCTCAGACAAATCGGTCAAGTAAAGTTTTACACCCTCTGGCAAAACACAATTTTTCCACATACAACCATTGCCACAGCCAAGCTCTAAAATTTTAAATCCTTCTTCTATTTCATACTGATCTAAAATCCAGTTTGAAAATCCTTGCTTATTAGTGCTGTATTTTTCGTGAATAGAAATTCTTATACTCAGTTTTTCGTCATTTACATATTGCTCCTTGACGTTTTGACTGTCATTAATTTTCATTTTTCACTCTCTCCCATAACTTCGGTTGTATTAGTGGATAGGTCAAATTTTCTGGTAAGTCGCTGAAAAGTTCTATTTTTTCAATCTCCATAGTAGGTAGTTTTTCAAACTCTTTCACATCTGCAAAATAAAGTTTGCCAAAACTCTCTTCTTCGCCTCTTTGCACCGAGTAGACACACACGGGTTTTATCGTGAAATCTTTGGCGCCTGTTTCCTCCCAAAGTTCTCTTTTTGCCGTGTCGTCAATATTTTCGCCGTCTTCCCTATGACCGCCGGGGATTTCAAAAGTCTCTCTGTCTTTATGCTTGCAAAACACCCATTTATTCTCATGTTTTGCCACAATTACGGCAAATTTAAGCAAAGAATCGTCTACTTCATCATAAAATTTAACTTCAAGCATTTTATAGCTCCTTATAATATTTGTCAAATTGCCATTTTAGTGGGTTTGTGTCTATGTATTCCCAAAATTTTTGATAATCTTCCTCGTTACGTATTATTCTGTCGTGGTATGAGCGTTGCCAAATGTGTTTATCGAATGGTGGCAATATGTTACATTTCACCATTTTTATATATTCTATCGTCGAATATCTTTTAAACGCCTGAATTATTTCCGATAAGGTAGGGGCGGATTCCATATCCGCCCTTTCTATTGCAATAATTGCATGAAAATGGTTTGGCATTATTATATATTTAGGACAATAAATATTTTTATATTCATTTATCGTTTTAATAAATATTTCGTTTATCATACGGGCGGATATTGAATCCGCCCCTACGTCACCGAACAAACACTCTCTGTTTTGTGTACAAATCGTCACAAAATACATACCGTTTTGGCTATAATCGTAATCTTTTAACCTCAGTCGCTTTCGGCATTGTTTATCCATGAACTTTGCCCTTACCCCAAATTACCCATAGTCTTTCCTTGTCCGTTTATGGTTTCAAAATCTGTTTTAAAGTCTGCTACTGCCTTGCCTATCGACGCCATTTCTACTGCTGCATATAGTAAATCTGGGCTTACTGTGATGCTTCTTGCGCCACTATTAAAGGATTTTACAAGTTGCCCCACGTTTTTATAGCTTGCACCCAAAACTTTTGCTATGTATCCGCCCTCTTCGATGAAATTTGAAATTTCTTCTATTGTAAGGCTAGGGTCGGAGTTGTTATTTTCCATTCTATTAAAATACACTGCGACATATTTTGCGCCTGCCAAAACCGCAAGCATACCTTGCATAGAGGAATACACCGCCGTCGCCGTCACATTCACGCCTTTTCTTGAAAGCTCCCTAATAGCCTTTAAACCCTCTTTATTTACGGGAATTTTTATATAGGTGTTAAGTCCAAGTTTTTGTCTTATTACTTCTGCTTCTTTTACGATTTCCTCTGCGGTTTCGCTTACGACTTGCACGTGAAGACTTCTGTTGCCGCAAAGCTCTTTTACTTTACCTAAATGTTCGTACAAGTCAACTTTACCTAGCGCTTTTAAGATAGTCGGGTTACTTGTAACTCCTGTAATTGGGAAAAATTCCAAACCTTTTTCTATTTCCTCAAGGTTTGCTGTGTCTAGCATGATTTCCATTCCGTTAAAATGCATAGTGTTTTCCTCCTCTAAAAATTAAAATTGTTGTTCTGTTCTTGCTATAATATCGTCCTGTGTGCGCTTTGAAAGCACATTAAAGAACGCACTGTATCCTGCAACACGCACTATTAAATCCCTGTGTTTTTGAGGATTAACTTGTGCATCTAGTAAGGTTTCCTTGTCCACAACATTAAACTGCACATGGAATCCTTTTAGAGCGTCAAAGAAAGTCCTTACTGCATAAACCAGCTTTAGTTTATTTTCCTCTTTGCTTAGGATCTCTGGCGTGGTTTTTTGGTTTAATAGCACGCCGCCTGTTATATCGGCTGTTGGAAGTTTCGACACCGACTTAAATACCGCTGTGGGGCCATTTGTGTCCATACTATGTGTAGGACTGCAACCCTCTGCTAGAGGTTCACCCTCAAATCTGCCGTCAGGCGTCGCTTTAGTTCCTGCACCTTGTGGAACATTTGCAGAGATTGACGAAGTACCCGCATAATACACGCCACCTATAGGCCCTCTGCCATATCTAGTGTTTTTAAAAGTTTTCATCTCGTCTATATAACTTTGATATCCCTTTACAACCCACTCGTCTACGCTGTCGTCGTCGTTTCCATATTTTGGAACATTTATTAGCATATTTTGGATTTTTTTGCCCTTTTCGCCGTCAAAATTGCTTTCTAATGCCTCCCAAAGTTCATTTGTTGTAATTTCTTTATCGTCAAATACAGTTTTCTTAATCGCATAAAGGCTGTCGCCAAGGTTTGCAATTCCAACTTGCAAATCGCTGATAAAATCGTACTCGGCTCCACCTTCTTTAAGAGTTTTTCCTCTGCCTATGCAGTCAGAAATAAGCGCCGAACAGAAGATGTCTGGCACATTTTGCTCTAGCACCAAGTCCGCACAACTGTCAATAACATTTGCCATTTTACCGTATTTTCTTACAATTTTATCCCAAGCAGCAAACACTTCGTCAAAACTTTTCATATCCTTAAAGTGTCCCATGCCTTCCCACACTTTTTTTCCGCTTGCAGGGTCTATGCCGTCATTCATTGCAATTAATAAGGTTTTTGGGAAGTTAATAAAGCTCATACCTGTGCATCTATATCCCCATTTTCCAGGCACAGCAACCTCAACACAGCCTATGGCACTGTAATTTACCGCGTCCTCTTTCGTAACGCCTCGACTTAAAAAGCTCGGTATAATAATCTCGTCACTATTAAACGCAGGCATACCAAAGCCAAGTTTAATAACCTCGACACATTCATTCATAAACTCAGACTCTAAACCTTTGAAATATCTCACTGTAAGATTAGGCTGAGGAAGTTTTATTCTCGCCACACTTTTAAGTATTAGGTAGCTCAAGTCGTTTACCGCACTTGTGCCGTCCAAATATTGACCGCCTACCGTGACGTTTTGATAAAGCGGACTGCCCGCCGAAAATTTTGTGTGGCTTGAAGAACGAACTTTATTTATCGTATAAGTTTTAAGCCATAGATTTTCTAAAAGCTCGCAGGCACTTTCCTTGTCGATTACGCCTTTTTCTAAATCATTTTGATAAAACGGAAGTAAATATCTGTCTAAAAGTCCATAGCTCATGCTGTGACCGTTGCTTTCAATTTGAAGTATAACGTGAACCATCCAAATTGATTGAACCGCCTCATAGTAACTTTCCGCTGGATTTTCTGGCACTTTTGCCGTAATTCTTGCAATTTCTAAAAGCTCTGCTTTTCTTTTTTCATTCGTTTCTTTTTTTGCCAAATCGGCGGCAAGTGCCGAATATCTATTTGAAAAATTAATCGCAGCGTACAATGTGATTATAACAGCGTCGTAAAAATAACTTTGCTTTAGCTGTTCAAAGTCGCCAAGGTCTAGGCTTTCCCTTTTTTCTTTTGCACGCCTTAAATAGTCTTTAAGTCCATATTTCAATATTTTTTCATATTCTACGGCAACATGTCCATCACCGCTTGTTATATTTCCCTCGGCTTTAATAATCCCAAGATCATAAAGCTCTTTACATTCTTTAGGAAAAGCAGCAAGACCTTTGTCTTTTAGGGTATTATTTCCCCAAAATGGCGCAATTTCTCTAATTTCATTTTTAGTTTCTTCAGAAATTGTGAAGACATCGCCGTCGCGGTCTTCAAACATGTCAAGCTCATTTACTATCCAGTCCATTGCGTACTCTGGAAAAACAGGAGCACCTCTGTTTACTTTTGCCTGATTTCCTGCAAGTAGGGTTTTGTCCTCTATGAAAATATCCATGTTATTTAAGATATTTTCTAGCATTTTCGCCCTTAGAATATTGGTTTGCTCGTTTCTGTAAAGCTTATAAGCTTTAGTGGCAAGTACTGCCCTTTGACTACATACCGAAGATTTAGTGCTCATAATTTCTTCTCTAAACTCTTCTATACGTCTGCTTGATTTACCAAAATACTCTGACATAATAGTGACCTCTTTCCTAAATAAATTGTACTTTTATTGTATCATAAAATTATGAAATTTTATACTCTAATTTTTAAGAATTTTCACAGAACTTTTTCAGCTAAACCCTATAATATACTGTAAATTATGCCTCCTACTACCCCGCAACCCATCATTACGATTATCGGGTTAGGCTTAAACTTTCTCATCACAAAAATCGCTACTAAAAAAAGTATTAATGCGACAAAATTTATATCCGTTAAAACGGTCGTAAATCCATGCTCTCCCCAAAGGGCTAAAATGAGTATCGAAAGCCCTGCCGAGCCTATAAGCGCTACAACAGCTGGTCTAAGCCCTGATAAAATACCTTTCATCAGTTGCAAATCACGGTATTTAAAGTACAGCATAGCAAGCAGTGATACAATTATACAAGACGGTAAAATACAACCGAAAGTCGCAACCAGTGCACCGGGTATTCCTGCCACCCTTATCCCAACAAAAGTAGCAGAGTTTATCGCAATAGGCCCCGGTGTCATCTCCGCTATGGTTATGAGGTCGGTAAACTCTGTAATACTAAGCCAAGCATTAATTTCAACTGCCTGACTTTTAATTAATGGAATAGCCGCCATGCCTCCGCCTACACTAAAAAGTCCTATCTGAAAAAAGCTCCAAAACAGTTCAAGTAATAGCATACTTACACCCCTTTCCTTACTTTATAAGAAGTGTAAAAAAGCCCTATCACCGCAGAGCCTATAATTATGTATATTACATTTATAGAAAAGAAAAATGTAAGGGTAAAAACCACTGCCATAAGTGCAACAAGCACCCATTCCTTTTGTTTTACTATACCAGTGCCCATGCCAATTACCACGTCGCATATTACTGCCGCAACGCCTGCTTGCATACCCATTAGTACATTATTAACTATGACATTGTCTCTAAAAGCCGTGTAAAAAAGGGAAATTACAGAAATTATTATGAGTGGCGGCAAAATTGTTCCAAAAATTGTCACGACTGCTCCCAAGGGTCCTGCCACTCTAAAACCCAATAAAAGCGATGCATTAACTGCAACCGCACCGGGAGAGGACTGAGCTATTACCGTGAAATCAACCATTTCCTTTTCGTCTATCCACTTTAGATTGTCCACAAATTTTTTCTTCATAAGCCCAATTATGACAAATCCACCACCAAAAGTAAATGCGCTCAAATAAAAAGTCGCAAGAAACAGTCTAAAATAAAACTTTACCCCTTTTTTTTTCATCATGCCCTCCTAAGAATTTAACTTGAAACCAAAAGTCCAACGTGTTATTATTATACTACCGAAAAATAACAACTGTCAAACAAATTGAAGGAGAAATATGAAAGCGACTATTTTTAATATACAAAAATTCTGTCTGCACGACGGCCCAGGTATACGCACGACAATTTTTTTTAAGGGTTGTCCTTTAAAATGCCTGTGGTGCGCAAACCCCGAAAGCCAAAGTACAAAAATTCAGCTTATGAAAGACAAGACAAAGTGTATAGACTGTGGCACCTGTAATGCAGATAACTTTACACCCAGTGATTGCCCTCACTACTGTGCTAGTGTTTCCGGCAAAGAATACACTGTAGACGAGGTGTATCTCGAGGCAATAAAAGACATAGATTTTTATAACTCAAGCGGAGGCGGTGTCACATTTTCAGGCGGCGAGGCGCTGATGTACACCGATTTTATCGAAGAATTATCTATCAAACTCAGAGAAAAAAATATACATATAGCTGCCGAAACCTGTGGTTTTTCATCACATGAAAATTTTTTAAAGCTATGTAAGAGCGTGGATTTATTTCTTTTTGATGTAAAGCATTATGACAGTACTTTGCACGAAAATTTCACTGGTGTAAAAAATGATATCATATTAAAAAATCTTCAAACCGCCATAAATCTAGGCAAAAAAGTAACGGCAAGAATACCGATTATTCCCGATTTTAACGACAGCCTAGAAGACATGGAACACTTTGGAGTGCTTCTAAAAAAACTTGGAGTTACAAAAGTAAATCTGCTTCCATTTCATCAAATGGGTGAAAATAAATATGAAATGATAGGCAAGGAGTATGAAATGAAGTCCTACAAACAGCTAAACGAGGGAGATTTAGTAGAACATTTAGAAGCTATTAAGAAGTATATAGAAAATGCGAGTTTTTAGTTATAAATATTCAGCAAAAACTTGACATTTGCGCTGTAAAATGACATAATTATTTATTAGCAAGTTTTAAAAGAAGGAGTTTTAAAAAATGACAAACGAGCTGGCAAAAGCCTATGACCCTAAAGAGGTTGAGAAAAGAATTTATGAATTTTGGATAAAAGGAAATTATTTTCACGCTGTGCGTGACGAAAATAAAAAACCTTATACTATAGTGATACCACCACCAAACATCACAGGTCAACTACACATGGGACACGCCATGGACAACGCTTTGCAAGACACTTTGATTAGATTTAAACGTATGCAAGGCTACAGTGCCCTATGGCTACCTGGCACAGACCATGCTTCTATCGCGACAGAGGCAAAAATTGTTGAGGCCATGAAAGAAGAAGGCATCACAAAAGAAGAGCTAGGACGTGAGAAATTCCTAGAGCGTGCGTGGGAGTGGAAAAAACACTACGGCGGAAGAATTATAGAACAGCTCAAAACGCTTGGCGCCTCTTGCGACTGGGAGAGAGAAAGATTTACTCTAGACGAAGGATGTAACAAGGCTGTAAATCACGTTTTTGTAAAACTTTATGAAAAAGGACTTATCTACAGAGGCGAGAGAATAATCAACTGGTGCCCACACTGCAAGACTTCAATTTCTGATGCAGAAGTTGAGTTTATAGAAAAAGACGGCAGTTTTTGGCATATAAAGTACCCAGTAGCCGACGGCAGTGGCTTTGTGGAGCTTGCAACAACTAGACCCGAGACCATGTTAGGCGATACCGCTGTTGCTGTTCACCCAGAGGACAAACGCTACAGCCACCTTATAGGCAAAACTGTTATTCTTCCTATAGTTAACAAAGAAATCCCTGTTGTTGCCGACGATTTTGTCGACATGGAGTTTGGAACAGGCGTTGTTAAAATCACACCTGCCCACGACCCTAACGACTTTGAAGTAGGACTAAGACATAAACTTCCTATAATAAATGTAATGGACGAAAGCGCTGTTATAAACGAAAACGGCGGAGCATACTGCGGAATGACATCAAAAGATGCAAGAGTTGCAATAGTTAAAGAGCTTGAAAACCTTGGACTTTTAATCAAAATAGAGCCAATCAAGCACAATGTTGGTACTTGCTATAGATGTACAACGACTGTAGAGCCTAGAGTTTCTACACAGTGGTTTGTTAAAATGGAACCTCTTGCAAAACCTGCTGTAGAGGTTGTAAAAAATAAAGAGATTAAATTCATTCCAGAGAGAATGGAAAAAACTTACTATAACTGGATGGAAAACATCAAAGACTGGTGTATTTCCCGTCAGCTTTGGTGGGGACATAGAATTCCTGCTTGGTACTGCACTTGTGGCGAAGTTATCGTTGGCGAAAACGCACCTAGCGCTTGCCCAAAATGCGGCGGTACTTCCCTATCACAAGACGAAGACACACTGGACACTTGGTTCTCGTCTGCACTTTGGCCGTTCTCAACTCTTGGTTGGCCTGAAAAAACACCAGATTTAGAGTACTTCTACCCTACAAACACACTTGTAACGGGCTATGACATTATTTTCTTCTGGGTTGCTAGAATGATATTCTCAGGACTTGAGCATATGGATCAAATTCCATTTGACACTGTATTTTTCCATGGACTTATAAGAGATGCACAAGGGTGCAAGATGAGTAAATCTCTAGGAAACGGCATAGACCCACTAGAAGAGATTGAGAAATACGGCGCAGACGCACTAAGATTTACCCTAGTTACGGGCAACAGTCCTGGAAACGACATGAGATATTCAGACGAAAAGGTAAATTCAAGCAGAAACTTTGCAAATAAAATTTGGAATGCTGCAAGATTTATCTTAATGAATTTAGAAAATAAAGACGTAAAATGCGAACTTCCTAAAAACTTATCGCTTGAAGACAAATGGATTTTATCAAAATTCAATGAGCTTACAAAACAAGTTACAGAAAATCTCGAAAAATTTGAGCTTGGAACTGCGGTAAGCAAAATTTACGACTTCCTTTGGGACGATTTCTGCGACTGGTATATCGAGCTTGCAAAAATCACAATAAACTCCACAGAAGACAAAGACCACGGTGCAGAGCATGTTTTGGTTTGGGTTTTAAGCAACACTTTAAAACTTCTACACCCATTTATGCCTTATATCACAGAGGAAATTTGGCAAGCACTTCCACACGAGGGCGAGGCGCTTATGATAGAGAGCTTCCCTACTTACTGTAAAGATTTAGCCTTTACAAAAGAGCAGGAAGACATGGAAAACGTAATGGAGCTTATCCGTGCTATAAGAGCAAGAAGGGCAGAAATGAACGTACCACCTTCTAAAAAAGCTAAACTTTCTATAGAAACTTCAAACGAAGATTTATTCAAATCTCAAGAGGCTGCCATTTCCAAGCTTTCATATGTAAGTGATTTAAGCTTTACAGCAGATTTTGACACATCTTCAGCCGTTGCAATAATAACAAGCGCCTGCAAGGCATATATTCCAATGGACGAGCTTGTTGACAAAGAGGCGGAGACCTTAAGACTTACAAAAGAGTTAGAGTCCGCTCAAAAACAACTAGATACAGTAAACGCTAAGCTAAAAAATGAGACTTTCATGTCAAAAGCGCCCGACAACGTTGTAAAGGGTGTACGTGAAAACGGCGAGAAATTAGCAGAGCGCATAAGACTAATAAAAGAAACTTTAAATAAAGTTGATAATTAAAAATTGAGAATTGAGAATTGAGAATTGTTGCTGAAAATGCATTGCATTTTCTTAAATTAAAACGCGCCAAAGGCGTGAACCTTAACTCTTCACTTTTCACTCTTCACTAAAAAAATTTATATAATTTTTTAAAAGGAGACAACTATGCTTGATATTAAATTTGTAAGGGAAAATCCCGATATTGTAAAACAAAACATTAAAAATAAATTCCAAGATCAAAAACTTGCGCTTGTAGACGAAGTTATTGAGCTTGACGAGAAAAAAAGAGCTAACCAACAAGAGGCAGATACTTTTAGAGCTAACAGAAATAAACTTTCTAAGCAAATCGGTGCCCTAATGGGACAAGGCAAAAAAGAGGAAGCCGAAGAAGTAAAGGCACAAGTAACTGCACAATCAGAAGCACTTGCAAAAGCCGAGGTTTTAGAGCGTGAATTTGATGAAAAAATCAAAAATATAATGATGATTTTGCCAAATATAATCGACCCAAAAACTCCTATTGGCAAAGACGACAGCGAAAATGTAGAGCTTGAGCGCTTTGGCGAAGCTGTAGTCCCCGAGTTTGATGTACCATATCATGCCGACATCATGGCAAAATTTAACGGCCTAGACCTTGATAGCGCAAGAAAAGTTGCGGGTAACGGATTTTACTATCTAATGGGCGATGTCGCAAGACTGCACTCTGCAATAATTTCTTATGCTAGAGATTTTATGATAGACAGAGGCTTTACCTACTGTATTCCTCCTTATATGATAAGAAGCGAAGTAGTAACTGGCGTTATGTCTTTTGCCGAAATGGACGCAATGATGTATAAAATCGAGGGTGAAGACCTGTATCTAATAGGTACAAGTGAGCACTCAATGATAGGAAAATATATCGATACCATAGTACAAGAAGACACTCTGCCTCACACTCTGACAAGCTACTCACCTTGCTTTAGAAAAGAAAAAGGCGCCCACGGCATAGAAGAGCGTGGCGTATACAGAATACATCAATTTGAAAAACAAGAGATGATAGTAGTTTGTAAACCCGAGGACAGCCCAATGTGGTATGAAAAAATGTGGAAAAATACTGTTGATTTGTTCAAAACACTAGACATACCTGTAAGGACTCTAGAGTGCTGTTCAGGCGATTTAGCCGACCTAAAAGTACGCTCAGTAGACATAGAGGCATGGTCACCACGCCAACAAAAATATTTTGAAGTTGGAAGCTGTTCAAACCTAGGAGACGCACAGGCAAGAAGACTAAAAATCAGAGTAAACGGCGAAAATGGCAAATACCTAGCCCACACACTAAACAACACAGTAGTTGCACCACCAAGAATGCTAATAGCGTTTTTAGAAAACAATCTAAAAGCCGATGGCACAGTAAGCATCCCAGAAGCACTAAGACCATATATGGGTGGTAAAACACAACTTTCTTAAAAA
>CAYJIA010000033.1:9901-24080 GCA_964370115.1 uncultured Eubacteriales bacterium | reverse complement strand
CCTTTTGAATCCGCAATTTTTCGAGAAAAATTGAGTAAAGCTTTTAATAAAAAATGCTAAGCATTTCACCGAAACTCTTTATTCTTCACTAAAAAAGGAAAACCCCCGACGAGGGTTTCCCTCTTTTAATGTCCACTGGACATTAAAATTCACCATTCCTGCGTTTTTTAGTATTGGATTTCGTTTTCTGCGGAAAACGCCAAAGGCTCTGCCTTTTGAATCCGCAATTTTTCGAGAAAAATTGAGTAAAGCTTTTAATAAAAAATCCGCAGGATTTTCACAACAATTCTCAATTATTCAAAAAATCATAGGCGAACTGTGCATATAGCGCACTGCCTCTTTTTAAGACACTTTCATCTACATCAAACTGCTCATGGTGGTTTGTGTAGGTGATATTTTTTTCCCTGTTTCGACTTCCTAAAAATGCGAAAACTCCGTCGCAACACTCGGTATACTCAGAAAAATCTTCGCTTCCCATTAGAGTGTCAAGGTGAGTTAAGTACTGCTTACCGTACATTTTCTCCACCGCGTTTTGTGCAATTTTTAAAACTTTTTCCTTATTGTTTATGACGGGCAAGGTCATTTTTTCTACGGTAATTGTAGCAGTTGCACCATATGCCTTGGCTGTGTTTTCCACAATATTACTCAAAGTTTCATATGCCGTGTCTAGCATTTGGGCAGAAAAGGTACGTATGCTTCCGCTCATCGTCACCTCATTTGCAATTACATTAAAATTAGAACCGCCGTGGAAAGTACCTATACTTAACACCAGTGGATTTAGTGGGTCGTTAATTCTTGCTACATATTGTTGTAAAGCCATGACTATGGCACTTCCAGCCACAATCGCATCTACTCCAAGATTCGGTGCGCTTGCATGTGCCCCAAGTCCCTTTACAGTAATGTTTACAGTGGCACTGCCTGCCATGCGGTTTCCTGCCTCTACACTTATTCCAGGTGCGTCAAAATTCCCCCAAATATGGCTAGAGTAAACCGCGTCTACACCTTCCATTACACCTTGCTTTATTATAATTGCGGCACCTCTTGCCACCTCTTCGGCTGGCTGGAAAATCAGCCTGACCTTACCGCTTAACTGCTCTTTAATTTCATTTAACATTTTAGCAGCACCTAAAAGCATTGCGATATGTGTGTCGTGACCGCAGGCGTGCATGTTGCCGTTTTTTGCGGCAAAAGAAAGATTTGTAGCCTCGTTGATTTTTAAGGCATCAATATCTGCCCTAAGTGCCACGGTTTTTCCTTTTTTACCGCCTACTATATCGGCATAAAGTCCGTGGACACCATCAAATAAATTCACAGTCAGTCCCATTTTTTCTAAGTCTTCTTTTAGATGTCTTGTTGTGTTTTCTTCATTGAAAGAAGTTTCTGGGCAGGCGTGATAAAAGCGCCTTCTGTCAATTATATATTCCTCTGTTTTGTCGGCAGGTAGTTTAAAATTCATGGCTAATCGCTCCCTTATTTTGTGATATATAAAAGTTTATCATAAAAGAAATATTTTTGCAAATAAAATATAGTGTTGACAAAACAATACTATTCGCTGTATAATATTATTGTAAAAATAAATAGGAGGGATAATCTTGATATACAGCGTAGCATCAAAACTATTAGATGCCTGTGTTTTGGGCATAGTGGCAAAGGGCGACACATACGGATACGACCTTACACAAAAAGTTGCTAATTCCATAGACATGTCTGAGTCGGCGCTTTATCCTGTACTACGTAGGCTTTCAAAAGAGGGTTTGCTCACGACATACGACAGGCAATTCGACGGCAGAAACCGTAAATATTATAGTATTACCTATAAAGGCAGGCAAAAACTTTCGTATTTTTGTAGCGAGTGGAAAAACTATAAGGCAGTAATAGACAATATTTTAGAGGAGGAAACATTAGATGAACAGGGAGCAGTTCTTCAAAATACTTAGTAAAGAGTTAAAACCCTTACCACAAGAGGAGAGGGATAGTGCAATCGAATTTTATACAGAGTACTTAAACGAAGCAGAAAACGAATACGAGGCGATAGCAAATTTGCCTCATCCAAAGCAAATAGCGGCAAAGCTTATTGCAGAATTTGGAATTAAAGAGCCAAAAAAACTGAAAACCTCCACGGTGGTGCTACTAGCTGCGACTTCGCCTGTGTCGGTACCTCTTGCAATTGCGTTTATTGCAGTGATGTTTTCTTTCTTTATAGTGCTTGCAGTGCTAGGACTAGTTTTCCCAATAGTCGCAGTGTCTATGGGAGCAACAGCGCTAGCCTCACTTGTGATTATATTTCCAGCTTTTTTCTACAGTGGTGCAACTGGACTGATATTTTTGGGGACATTTTTAGTATGCGTGGCACTCACCATAGCGTTTGCAAAAATATCTGCGATAATAATTAAAGCGATAATAAACTTATTTAAAGTAATAATACTTAAGTTTGTCAATAGGAGGAACAGTGATGAAGAGTAAGATAGCGTGGATAATAGCGGCAGTGGCATTTTGTTTTGGCGTGATATTTGTAAGCGCTGGTGTTTTGATGGGCGGAAGCACACATGCCAGCATAAATACAGGTTTTTTCACAGGAGATAGAGAAGAAGGTGCATCGTTTATTTCCTTTTATGATCCGAGTGAGGTGGCAGATGTTGGAGAAATAGAGCTTGATGATGTGAAATCTATAGCTTTTACGGGAGATATGGCAAAAATTAATATAATAAAATCAGATAAGTCATATATAAAGCATAACGACCAGTCGTTAAAAGTTAGTTTAAAAGAAGATGGAACATTGGAGCTTAGCAGTGAAAGCAACAAAAAAGGTTATATTAGCATAGGTTTCTTCACAGGATTTTCACCAGAAAATACTAGGATTGATATTTATGTCGCGAATGATTTAGAGTTTATAGACATTCAAACAAATATGGGTGATGTGGAAATTTCTGATTTAGTGATAAAGGATTTTTATAGCACAAGCAATTTAGGAAATATTGAGCTATCAAACTGTGAAATTAATAATGCAGAAATTCATATGGATTTGGGTAATTTGGAGATGAACGACTGCAATATTATCGAAATAGGTGACTTTTCAAGTAACATGGGTAACATCGAAATGAAACTTGTTGGAGCAAGAGGAGACTATATAATAGATACAAGTGTAAACCTTGGTAAGTCTGATATCGACAGTGGAGATGCTGCAGAGACAGGAAAAGAAAAAGCATTTATAAATGTAACGGCAAACCTTGGAAATATAGAAATTGATTTTACGAAATAAGCCGAAGGTAAAGCACATAGTGATTAAAAGTTTTCTTAGGCGAGAAGCAGTCGAATTAAGGTAATTGCTGGAAAGTGAAATCTTAATAAAGTGCAAAACAAAAATCTTTTGCAAGTATCGCTTTTATGTGTTAAAATATAAAAAACTAGTTATTTTATAGGAGAACACAATGCAAAACAGTAATTTATATGTAAAGCTTAACACGCTTACAGTATTTAGGGATTTACTTGAAAATCCCGTTATATCAGCGTTTTCTGAGGTTTTAAGACTGTATGAAGCAGGTGACAAGGAAGAACTTTGTATGGCATATGCTAAGTTTTCCTCTATGCTTTTTAAAGAGGCAGATTGCCTTACTGACTTTATTTTAGAGAGAATTTTATCTAGCGATAACTTTTACATTAGGGCAAGGGGCGCGGATAAAAATACAGGTGAAACCCTAGACGAGGCGCTTGAAATCGACTTGTCAAATCTCAAAGAGATCGCGGGTGTAAAGGCTTGCGACATTACAAAAGATTTAGGGGTTAAACTGCCGTTATTTAAAAGTTATGAGGCAGATTTTGTGAAAATTTATCAGGAAAAACTTTTGAATGTTTCGTCTCTTGGTTATGGGATTTTCAGCAAATACAGGGCTTTTATATTTGACGACAAAGGGATTTTGCCAATAAAAAACCCTGACACACAAAGCCTTAAGGATTTAAAGGGCTATGAATATGCCAGAGATAAGGTAGTAAAAAATACCGAAAGTTTTTTAAATGGACAAAGTGCAAACAATGCATTTTTATATGGAGATGCAGGAACTGGAAAAAGCTCTACTGTGAAAGCGGTGCTAAACGAATTTGCCGACAAGGGTCTGCGCCTTGTAGAAATTAAAAAAAGCAGTATTGTGCATTTGCCAAAACTGCTTGATGAATTATCCGAAAATCCTCTTAAATTTATTTTGTTTATAGACGACTTGAGCTTTGCGCCCGAAGACAAAAGCTTTTCTACATTGAAAGCGATTTTGGAAGGCAGTATAATTGTTCCGTCCAAAAACTGTGTGATTTACGCGACAAGCAACAGGCGTCACCTTGTGAAAGAGCTTATGAGCGAGCGCGAGGGGGACGACATACACCTAAGAGATACCCTACAAGAAACATTGAGCCTTTCTGCAAGATTTGGTCTCACCGTGACATTTAACGCACCTAACAAGGACGATTACTTAGAGATAGTAGACTTTTATGCAGGTATGTACAATGTTAAAATGGATAGGGAAGAGTTGCACAAAAAAGCGCAGACATTCGAGGTAAGAAACGGCGGAAGAAGCCCTAGAACAGCAAAACATTTTATTAAGGCATTAATGGCGGATACGCTTTAATACTTAATTATTTGAAATTTTTTGTCGTACATGGTTTGGTAGCCAAAATAAAGCGAGCCAAAGCATGCAAGGCAAACGACTGTGCAGATTGTGACCATGATTGCGATTTGGTATAAAATTGCAGTCATCGGCAGGGTTCCAGATAAAATTTGTCCCGTCATCATGCCGGGGAGCGAGACTATACCCATGCCGACTATACTGTTTAGAGTTGGAAGCATTGCGGTTTCAAATGCACTCTTTACAAAGGGGAACAAAATTTGCTGAGGCTTTGCGCCTACGCCTTGTAAGGCATTTATCCTTGGCTTATTTGAATTGACATTTTCCATGAAGCTTTTGAGTCCGAGACTTACACCGGTAATACTGTTTCCTAGTATCATTCCGGCAAGCGGTATTGTGTATTGCGGGTTGAATATGCTTTCGCCAACAACGACCACGACGAAAAACGCAATCATACAAAGTCCAGAAAAAGACAAGGACAAGGCGACGGCAATTTTAAATCCAGAGTTTAAGCCTTTTACTCTTGAAAATACCCTGTAAACAGAGAATACGACCATTACGCATATGTATAAAATGGTGAATAGTGGGTGTGGATTTTCGAAAATATAGGTGAGTATCAGTCCTGCCAAGATGAGCTGAACCGTCATTCTTATGTTGCCGATTAAAAGCTGTTTTACAAGATTTACTTTGCATATTTTCATGATTATACACGCTATTATGAGCAGGGTATAAACAAGAGAAAATTGCCAAATTTGGAGTTGTACTACGTCGTTCATGATTTGTCCTCCACTTTGCTTTTTGTAAGCCTAATTACCCTGTCGGCAAACTTATTTACAAGAAAATCGCTGTGACACACGGCTATTGGGGTTATGTTTGATGTAAAGCAAAACTGCTTTATACTTGTCAAAAGATTTATGGATGTTTTTTCGTCTAGTGCAGAAGTAGGTTCGTCCAATAGCAAGACCTCGGGGCAAAAAGACAGGCAAATTGCTAGGAAAACACGCTGTTTTTCACCACCTGATAGATTAGTGCATGGTGTGTCAAGTGACATGTCTATTTGGCAAATATTTAAAAACTCTGACATTTTCTCTTTGGAAATGACGCTTTCTTCACGGCTTTCATAGTAAAAAATAAAATTTTCTTCAATGCTTTTATCCAAGAGGAACACTTCTTGTGATACGAGCATTACTTTTTTTCTATATGAAATCACGTCTTGTTTGTAAATATCGCAGTCTTTATAAAAAATTTCACCCTCTTTGGGAAGGATAAGTCTGTTCAAAATTTTTAACAAACTGCTTTTTCCGCAGCCGCTTTCACCGCTTATAAATGTGAAGACGTTTTCTTCAATCTCTATTTTGGGGTAACAAATAATGTCCAAAAAATTAAGCCTATTTACTGTTATTAACATAGTTCTCCTCGCTTGACAAATTAGAATAAAAATAGTATAATATAGAAAATCGATATCGAAATTCGATATTATTGTAACATAGGAGAAGTTAATATGCAAGAGAAAATTTTAAGAAAATTATTTTTGGCGTTTATTCATGTTCATATTTTAAGGCATGCAACCAAAGAACCCATATACGGAACGTGGATGATAGAAGAGCTTAAAAGACATGGATATGATATATCGGCAGGCACCTTATACCCGATTTTTCACGATTTAGAAAAAGGTGGGCTTATAGTGTCGGAACAAAAAAATGTTAATGGAAAAATACGAAAATATTACACAGGAACACCAAAGGGTGAAGAGGTTTTGAAACTTGCAAACGAAAAGGTAAAAGAACTTAGCTAATTTAGCAAATTGGAGGCTTACATGGAAAGTGAAATTTTAAAATTGCAATGCCCAAATTGCGGTGCCACCATACAGTTTGATATAGAAAATGATATTATAAAATGTAATCACTGTGAAAGCGAGTTTCCAGCCGATTTTTTTAATTTATCAAAAGGTAAAAGTGAAGAAGCTCAAAATGCTGACTGGAGAGTAAAAAGCCTAAAGAAAGAATATGTCGAGCTAGAAAATTACTCTGGCCTTGTGTGCACCGCCTGTGGAGCCGAAGTGATAAACGACTCAAGCACGGTTGCAACAGAGTGCATATACTGTGGAAATGCAGTGGTTATGGTGGATAATATAAAGGGAATGTTGAGCCCAGACAGCATTTTGCCGTTTAAAATTGGTAAAGAGCAGGCGCAAAATATGCTTAAAAAATTTTATAAAGGAAAAATACTCTTACCAAACGATTTCGGTGGCCAAAACCGTATTGATAAAATAGCTGGTACGTATGTGCCGTTTTGGCTTTTTAGTGGTAAGGGTGTTTATAATTTTAAATATGAACCTATCGACACGTCAACGGTGAGGCAGGGCGAGTATTTAATTACAAAGACAAAGCATTATGACTTGCAATTTGCAGGAGAAATAGAATATAAATCTCTACCAGTAGATGCAACGTCAAAAATGGAAGACGATTATATGGACGGCTTGGAGCCATATGATTTTAATGAACTTAGAGACTTTGCACCAAGTTATATGGCAGGTTTTTATGCGGAAAAATTTGACACAAGTGTTGACGACTGCACAAAACGCGCAAAGGATAGGATATTTTTCTATACACAATCTGATGTGCTTGGTGCAAAGGGCATATACATGGAAAAAAGAAAGAAAAAAATAAAGCACACAAAGCTAACATTAAAAAGCGAAGACTATTCTCTGCAAAATGAAAAGATAGAGTACGCGCTACTTCCAGTGTGGATGCTAAATACCAGATACAAGGGTAAAATGTATCACTTTGCCATAAATGGGCAAACGGGGAGAGTGTCGGGTGAATTACCAATTGACAAGACTAAACAAATTTTACTTTTCCTATCTATGTTTATAGGGACTTCGACGGCGATTTCACTACTTATATACTTAATAATCTTCTTTTTTGGAGGTGTAATGTAATGAAAAAAATTATTATTATACTCATAGTGAGCATAGTTTTTGCGATAAGCTATATGATTTTATTGGCGGCTGTACCGCTTACTCCAAATACAACAAATGAAATATCATCCTCAGACATATTTTTATTTTTGGCTGTGGTGCCGATATTTTTCGGACTTGTTTTAACAATACTTTTTACTGTGCTCATAGTGCGTCCAAAAATGAAAACTGCAAAAAAACAATTCACAGCAAGAAAACAAACAATAAATGCATCTAAGGTCTATATGGTGAAAGATGAGTTTGTGGGGGAAAGTGTGTTACAAAAAAAGCGTATATGACAGCGTTAATAATTCTAAACAGTAAACAAAAAAGCAGGTAATAAAACCATTGAATTTTTGCTGGATTTATGATAAAATTATTGGTAACTATGAAATTGAATTGAGGTTAAGATTTTGTCAAACTTAAAAGAACAAATTAATAGGCGAAGAACTTTCGCTATAATTTCTCACCCTGACGCAGGTAAAACTACACTTACAGAGAAATTTTTGCTATACGGTGGTGCTATTTCTATGGCAGGTGCCGTTAAGGGTAAAAAGCACGCTAAGCACGCAGTGTCTGACTGGATGGAGATAGAAAAACAAAGGGGTATTTCGGTAACATCTTCCGTTATGCAGTTTGAATATGATAATTTTTGCATAAATATCTTGGACACACCTGGACATGAAGATTTTTCCGAGGACACATATAGAACACTAATGGCTGCCGACTCTGCCGTAATGGTAATTGATGCATCAAAGGGTGTTGAGGCGCAAACAAGAAAACTATTTAAAGTTTGTCTTTTAAGAGACATACCGATTTTTACATTCGTCAATAAAATGGATAGGGATGCACTTAGCCCTTATGACCTTTTAGACGAAATAGAAAAAGAACTTGGCATTGGAACTTATCCAATGAACTGGCCAATAGGCTCAGGTTACGAGTTTAAAGGCGTGTACGACAGAGACGAGTCGGAGATTATTACATTTGAAGCAAACAACGGGCAAAGAGAAGTTGCGGCGACAAAAGTTAATCTTGACGACGAAAGTTTGGTGGGTACCTTAGGCGAAAATCTATATAGCACTTTAAAAGACGATGTAGAACTTTTAGACGGTGCTGGGTATGATTTGGACATGGAAAAAGTGAGACACGGAAAACTTTCACCTGTATTTTTTGGCTCAGCGCTTACAAATTTCGGTGTCGAACCTTTCTTGAAATACTTTTTAAAAATGACAACCGCACCTCTTGAAAGAAATACAGCAGACGGCGTTGTAGATCCGTTTGAAGACAAATTTTCGGCGTTTGTGTTTAAAATTCAAGCGAATATGAATAAGGCACACAGGGATAGAATTGCGTTTATGAGAATTTGTAGCGGTAAGTTTGAAAAAGGCATGGAAGTAAGTCATGTGCAAGCAGGCAGAAAAATAAAACTTGCACAACCTCAACAAATGATGGCTCAAAGCCGTGAAATCATTGACGAGGCGTACGCAGGAGATATCATAGGCGTGTTTGACCCTGGTATTTTTTCGATAGGCGACACTATTTGTGCACCGTCAAAAAAAGTGAGATTTGAAGGTATACCGACATTTGCGCCAGAATTTTTCTGTAGAGTTCAGCAAAAAGACACGATGAAAAGAAAGCAGTTTGTAAAGGGAATTGAACAAATTGCGCAAGAGGGTGCAATCCAAATTTTCAGAGAAATTTCCTCGGGTCTTGAGGAAATTATAGTAGGCGTTGTAGGAACACTTCAATTTGACGTGTTTAAATACAGAATGGAAAACGAGTACAATGTAGAGATAAGGTCAGAGAATTTGTCTTATACATTTATACGTTGGATAGAAAACGAAGATGTAGACCTAAAAAAACTCAGCCTCACATCGGATACAAAAAAAGTACAAGATATGAAAGACAGGTATCTACTGTTATTTGCAAATCAGTGGAGCATAAACTGGGCGCTAGAGCACAACGAGGGGCTAGAGTTGTCGGAGTTTAGCAGAAACTAAGATATTAGTTAATAATTAGGGTGAAAATCCTTTGGATTTTAAAAGCTTTACTCAATTTTTCTCGAAAAATTGCGGTTTCAAAAGGCAGAGCCTTTGGCGTTTTCCGCAGAAAACGAAATCTAATACTTCAAAAAACGCAGGAAAGGTGAATTTTAATGTCCAGTGGACATTAAAAGAGGAAAACCCTCGTTGGGGGTTTTCCTTAGACTATCGAAAAGCCACAACCGCAAATAAATCAGCCAATAAGGCTGATTTATTTTTTTTTGCGAAAATGATTGACAAAACTATATAACGGTAATATAATATAACTATATCATTATACAGTTATATTTTGACTAAAGAGAGGTGTAGAGGATATGAAAAAATTCTGTTGCAAAACCGCAGAAGGGGCGGCAGCTGTTTTAGAAAATGAAGAGATATCTGAAAGTCTATCATACTTTTTTAAGATTTTCAGTGAGCCTATTCGTATAAAAATCTTGCTTGCGCTACTTCACGGAGAAATATGCGTCAACAGTTTGTCGCTACTACTAGATGTGTCACAGCCAAGGGTTTCAAATCAGCTGAAAATATTGAAACTCAACAAAATTATTAAGTCAAGAAAAGAAAAAAATAAAATTTACTACAGCTTAAACGATAGCCATATACACGATATTTTGAGTATAGGGCTTGAGCATTTAAGCCACCAATAGGAGGAATTATGGAATTTTTACACAACTTATGGCAACTATTTGTAGAGATGTCGTTCTACATCGTAATCGGACTTATTTTCACGGGAATACTACATGCCTTTGTTAATAGAGATGCGATTTTGAAGCATGTAGGAAAAAAATCTGTGGGCTCGGTGGTAAAGGCATCGGTACTGGGCGTTCCGTTACCTTTGTGCTCATGCGGAGTAGTTCCCACAGCGATTTATCTGGGAAAAAGCGGAGCATCTAAAGGCGCGGTTATAAGCTTTTTGACGTCTACTCCACAAACTGGTGTGGATAGCATAATTGCAACATACGGACTTATGGGGCCGCTTTTCGCAGTGTTTAGGGCGGTTGCGGCGTTTATCTCTGGAATTTTTTCTGGTATAGTGACAAATATTTTTTGTAAGAACGATAAGGCTAGTTACGAACAAGCAGAAACTACTTGCGGTTGTTCGTCAAAAGCAGAAGAAGCACCGACTTGCGGTTGCTCATCAAAAGTAGAAGAAGCACCGACTTGTGGTTGCTCATCAAAGGTAGAAGAAGCACCGACTTGTGGTTGTTCATCAAAAGTAGAAGAAGCATCAACTTGTGGTTGTTCATCAGAAACGGAAGAGACAGAGAAAAAACTTTCATTTGGAGCTAAGATAAAAAGCATATTCACCTATGCGTTTGGAAGTTTCCTTGATGAAATTGCAGTGAATTTTGTTGTCGGCCTAGTGATAGCGGCGGTTATAAGCACGGTAATTCCTGAACAGTGGCTATCGAGCTTTACAAATCCGCTTTTAAGCATGTTAATCATGCTTGTAATTGGAATACCAATGTATGTATGCTCTACTGCATCTATTCCAATTGCTGTTTCGTTGATTATGAAAGGAATTTCCCCTGGTGCCGCATTCGTATTTTTGTTCGCAGGCCCTGTGACAAATATTGCGTCGCTAGCAATTTTAGGAAAAACTCTAGGTAGAAAAGTTTTGTCAATTTACCTTGCTTGTGCAGCGTTTTGTGCGATAGCATTCGGATTTTTACTAGATTACATTATTGATTTGTTCAACTATACTGGACTTGCAGAGATGGTAGATCACAGTGCACACGAGCACGGCGTGCCTATGTATATGGCGGTTGTTGCAGTTTTATTTGGTGCATTAGTATTATGGAGCTTAATAAGAAAATTCATGCCGAAGAAGAAAAAAGTAAGTTGTTGCTCAGGTTCATAAAAGTTAAGGTTCTTAGGATATCCGTCCTAAGAACCTTTTTTTGGCTAAATTATATAATTTGACTGGATTTTATAAAAATTGTGTGATATTATATATTAAAATAACAAGGAGGCTATGATTATGCCTAAACAATTTATTATTATTATGACAGATACAACAAGGTGTGACATGCTCGGATGTTATGGAAACACTGAAATGATAACGCCCAACATAGATAAACTTGCAAAAGACGGTATTTTGTACACAAATGCCTATACCTGTCAACCTGTTTGTGGGCCTGCAAGGAGTGCGCTGTTTACGGGTACATTTCCACATTCTAATGGAATGGTCACAAATAGTGTTCCACTAGGTGCAAATGTGAAGACTATAGGCCAGAGGCTAAGTGACAACGGAATTAACTGCGGGTACGTCGGAAAATGGCACTTAGACGGTGGCGATTATTTTGGAAACGGAATTTGCCCAGAGGGGTTTGAGGAAAAATATTGGTACGACATGAAAACCTATCTTGACGAGCTGTCCGACGAAGATAAAATGAGAAGCAGACAGTGTGACACGGCATTTGACGAAAACTGGACTGCCGATAAATGCTATGCATATAGATGCACCGATAAAGCACTTGGATTTTTGGAGGAAAATGAGGGGAAGGATTTTTTTCTCACCATTTCATACGACGAACCACACGGGCCTAGCCTTTGTCCTGCTCCTTTTAATAAAATGTATGAAAATACAAAAATGCCACCTAGCATAAACTATGAAGACAGCCTAGAAAATAAACCGCTCATGCAAAGATTATGGGCAGGCGACAATATCGACAAAGACGTAACAGAACTTAATTCTACATCAAAAATGCTGTCACTGTTTTTAGGTTCAAACAGCTTTGTAGACGAGCAAGTTGGTAGGCTGATGAAGAAGATAGATGAGGATTTTTCTGATGCAATAGTCGTTTTTACCTCCGACCACGGAGATATGTTAGGGGCGCATAGACTGCAAGGAAAAAACGCGACTATGTATAAAGAGGTTGCAAATGTTCCGTTTATTGTAAGGGGTGGAGAAAGAGGTAAAAAGGTAACAGAACCTACTTCGCATATAGACATAGTACCAAGCGTACTTGAGCATATGGGCATACCAATTCCAAAAATTCTGGAGGGAAAAAGTATGCTAAAACAAATATATGACGTAAATGAAAAAATAAATGATTATGTGCACACAGAGTTTACAAGGTACGAGGTAGACCACGACGGATTTGGGGGTCTGCAAATTATGCGAGGTGTGACTGACGGTAGATATAAACTTGTTGTTCATCTGTTGGACAGCGACGAGTTGTACGACATGGAAAAAGATCCTGCCGAAATGGCGAACTTAATTAACTCAAAAGAGTATGAAGAAGTTAGAAATAAGCTGCATGACGAAATTTTAGAGCATATGAACGAAACCCGCGATATGTATAGAGGTTATCAATGGGCGGTAAGGCCGTGGAGAAAAGATAAAAAAGCAAGCTGGGAAAATGACGGATATACAAGGCAAAGAGAGAACGAAGAATACGAAGAGCGTCAACTAGATTATGATACGGGAATGCCAATGAAAAATGCCGTGCGCTCAAAATTTTTAAACGATGTTAAAGCTTAAATTCAAAAAAATAAATTTGTCAAAAAGGGAGGAAAAAATATGAATACTAAATTAAAAATGGCCATTGTAGGCGGGGGAACTTGGGGTGAAAACCACGCGAAAATTTATATGGATCACCCATTTGCACAGGTTGTAGGTGTGTATGACCAAAACACTCAAAAGGCAGAAAAAATGGCGGCAAAGCTTGGCATTACCGCATTTAAAGACTATGATGATATGCTCAAAAATTCGGGATGTGATGCCGTTGCCGTGGTGACGCCAGACTTTGCCCATGCAGAACTTTCGATAAAAGCCGCGAATGCTAAAAAAGATATTTTAATAGAGAAGCCACTTGCCACAACTCGCGAAGATGTTTTTAAAATGTGTGAGGCGTTTGAAAAGAATAATGTGCGTGTCATGGTAGACTTGCACAATCGTTGGAACCCTCCGTTTAACGAAGCGTATCAGAGCATAAAAAACGGCGAACTCGGCGAGATTTACAGTGGATACTTTAGACTTAACGATATCAAATGGGTGGCGACCGATCTGTTACCTTGGGCAGCAAAGTCTTCAATACTGTGGTTCTTAGGAAGTCACAGTCTAGACACACTGCGCTGGCTTTTTAATGATGAAGTGACGAGGGTTTACTCAGTCAGTCGAAGTGGCGTTTTAAAAGGAATGGGAGTCGACACGGTTGACGAGTATCTCACAACTTTAGAGTTTAAAAATGGCGGTATAGCCCAAATGGAAAACGGCTGGATTACACCGAACGCAAACCCTTGTGTAAACGATATGAAATGCAATATTTTAGGCACAAAAGGCATGATGGCAATAGACCCAAGCCACCACAATTTGGTGCAAAAATTTACCGATACCACTGTTAAAGTGCCGGATATATTAGTACAACATTCTGTTTTTGGCAAGCCTAAAGGCTTTGCATTTGAGAGTATAAAATCTTTTGTAGACTGTATAATTTCGGGAGATGAGTTCCATGTAAGTCTAAAAGATGCGGCAAACACAAGCCTTTGCCTGTTGTCAATAATGGAATCGGCAGAAACGAGAATGCCGGTGGAAGTTAAGTATTAGGGGCTGTGGCATAATT
>CAYJIA010000033.1:0-9801 GCA_964370115.1 uncultured Eubacteriales bacterium | reverse complement strand
CTTTTTCAAAATGTCATCTTCGGTCTTTGTGACTTGTTCAGAAAATTCTATGCTTTCCTTGTTTTCTTTGTACCACTTATAGCAAAGTTTTAGTTCCATTAGCATATCACTTTCTTTTGAATAAATAGCGTTCGCTTTTGTTACGTCTAGCACGTTGTCGTAGTCGTGAAATGGGAAATATTCTCTAGGTGTGTACTTTCCATTTGTAGGATAATACTTGATTTTGACAGTTTTATCCATGGCTTTCCCACATAGATTAACCCAGTTTGTAAAGCTAATTGCTTCTTTGTTGCCTACATTATAAATTCCACTTTTATTATTTTCTTCTATTAATACTGCAACAAATTCTGCTAAATCATTTGCCGATATGAACTGGATTTTATTGTCGCTCTCGGGTATAATTACAGTTCTTTCGTTTTCTATGTGGTTGAAAATAAAGCTTTCGCGCCTTGCGTAGTTATTTTCACCATATACGTATGGAGGTCTTAAAATTGACACGGGCACACCACTTTTTTTGCTCCACTCCAAATAGGTTTTTTCGGCATAGATTTTATTTTCTCCATATTCACCCCAATGTATGTTTTTTGATAGGGGATAGCCTTCTTTAAGTGGCGCTTGCAGATTTTCTATATCGTACACAGAGCTTGAGCTTATAAAGATTATTTGCTTTAACGAATTTGTATTAATGCATTTGAGTAGATTTTCGGTGTGAGTTTTGTTAAGTCCCGAAATATCTATTATATAGTCAAACGCTTTACCGCATAAAGCACTTTCCATTTGCTCAAAATTATCTCTATCGGCAATTAAATTTTCTATATTTATTAATGACTCTTTTTTGTTACCTCTATTTAAAAGAGTGATAGAATAAGACCTATCTAAAAGCTTTTGTACTATCGCTTTTCCAATAAAATATGTACCACCTAATACTAATATATTTTTCATTATTTTCTCCTTCATAGCAAATACAAAAACCAGAACACTTTAAATTTAAAGCGTTCTGGTTTGTTACATTAATTAGCAATCGACATCAATAAATACTTTCATTGTGTCTTCTTTATTTTCTTCAATATATTTATATGCATCTAAAAAGTCTTTAAATGCAAAGTGCTTGCTCATAAGTGGGGCTAGGTTTACTTCTTTATTTTGTACAAGCTCAATAGCGGTTTTATAGTCGCCGTGTTTGTACATCATTGAAGTGTCCAGCACCAGTTGCTTGTCGTTTAAAACGGCTAAATTTACATTTGCCATTTTCGCAAAAACTGCAACAAGAACTATGGCACTGCCTTTTCTTGCACAACTTATAGCTTCATTTATGGTAGTGTCATTTCCCGCACAGTCAAAAATTACATCTGCCTTATCAGCGCCAAAATGCCTATCGATTGCCGTCGAAAGTTCTTCATTTTTGGTGTTTACAGTTATAATTTCGCCACAGGCTTTTGCTACTTCGAGGCGTTTTTCTGATATATCAGTTATCATAACCTCTGATGCGCCAAGAGCCTTACAGGCAAGTGCGGTAAGTATTCCAATAGGTCCTGCGCCCAAAACAACCACTTTTGAGTCGTCTAAGTCTTCATAGCGATTTGCCGCATGCACAGCCACCGCCAAAGGCTCTATCATAGCGCCTTCTTCAAAGCTCATATTGTCTGGAAGAGCGGTTACTTTTGATACATGCACTGCAAAATACTCAGAAGCAGCGCCTGTTGTTTGAAATCCCATTACCTTCAAATTTTCGCAAAGGTTATATCTGCCGCCTCTGCATAAATAACAAGTTCCACAAGTTTGTTGTGGCTCGATCGTGACCCTTTGACCCAGAGTAAAACCTTTGGTGTTTTTGCCAAGCTCTACAATAAGTCCTGATACCTCGTGTCCCTGTGTTACGGGGTAGCTTGTGAATGGGTGCTCACCCTTGTATACATGTAAATCAGAACCGCATATGCCGATGCGCATAATCTTTACAAGTATTTCGTTGTCTGTAATACGTGGCATTTCCACTTCTTCAAATTCAATGATACCGGGTTTAGTCATAACTTGTTTTAACATTGATATTTCCTCCTAAATAAAGGCATAAAGCCTTTGCCGAATTTGCGAAAAGGACAGGCAAAGAGCCTGTCCCTTAATAGCACAAATTATTTTGAAGCAAACAATTTAATTGTTTTAACCATTTGGCTTGTATATGAATTTTCATTGTCATACCAAGAAACAGTTTGAACTTGATATAAATCGTCGCCGATTTTTGTAACCATTGTTTGAGTTGCATCAAATAGTGAGCCGTATGTGATACCGATGATATCAGAAGATACTAGCTCTTCTTCAGTGTAACCGAAAGAGTCAGAAGATGCTGCTTTCATAGCTGCATTAATGCCTTCTACTGTTACGTCTGTGCCTTTAACAACTGAAACAAGAATTGTTGTTGAACCTGTTGGTACAGGAACACGTTGTGCAGAACCTACAAGTTTGCCGTTTAGCTCAGGGATAACTAGTCCGATAGCTTTAGCAGCGCCTGTTGAGTTAGGAACGATGTTAGCCGCGCCTGCTCTTGCTCTTCTTAGGTCACCTTTTGGATGAGGGCCGTCAAGAGTCATTTGGTCGCCTGTGTAAGCGTGGATAGTTGACATGATACCGCTTTGGATAGGAGCGTAATCATTAAGTGCTTTAGCCATAGGAGCTAGGCAGTTAGTTGTGCAAGATGCAGCAGAAATGATTTTGTCATCAGCTGTGATAACTTCGTCATTAACGCCGAAAACAACTGTAGGTAGATCGTTACCTGCTGGAGCAGAAATAACAACTTTTTTAGCACCTGCATCGATGTGTGCTTGTGATTTGTCTTTTGATACGTAGAAACCTGTGCACTCTAGTACAACGTCAACGCCGATTTCTCCCCAAGGAAGATTTTTAGCATCTCTCTCTGCATAGATTTTGATTTCTTTTCCATCAACTGTGATTGAAGCTTCTCCAGCCTCAACTGTGTGGCCGTCGTATCTGCCTTGTGCTGTGTCATACTTTAGAAGATGAGCAAGCATTGTTGGGCTTGTTAGATCATTAATAGCAACAATCTCATAACCCTCTGCACCAAACATTTGTCTGAATGCTAGACGTCCGATACGTCCGAAACCATTAATAGCAACTTTTACTGACATAAAACTGTACCTCCAAAAATAAATTGTTGTATTTTAGTTTTTAATACTTCTATATTTTAATGCATTTTGAAGTATTTTACAAGTCTTTGTTAGAAAGTTCACAAAATTTTTTTAATTATTTTTTGTAATAGGGTTATTAAGTGAATAATAAGTGATTAATCCTTAATAAATTGTGCTTATTTTTATCCGTTTTTGTGGGATTTGTAGGCGCTTGCTATGCTCGCTTAAAATAGATTTGAAGTATTATTTTTTCTGTGATATACTGTACTCAAAATGATATTTATATAATAGGAGGAGAGATATTATGGAAATTAAATTAAAGCAGTGGGAGTTAAATGATAAAGATAGTTTAATAAAATTATGCAACTCGGTAGACAGGCAATTTCTTTCAAATAGATTACCAAGCCCATATACGCAAGAGAGTGCAGATTGGTGGTTGAATATGGTACTTAATAATGATGGCAAGGAAGGACTTTTTCGTGCAATCGTTATAGATGGAGAGATAGTTGGGAATATTTCCGTCGAGAAAAAATCAGATGTATATGAAAAGGATTGTGAAATTGGATACATGCTACTTGACGAATATAGTGGTAAAGGGATTATGACACAAGCAGTTAAACAGATATGCGAGTTAGCTTTTGTATCATTAGATGTTATCCGTATAAGTGGACTTGTTTATGAACCTAATATCGCATCATCTAAAATTTTAGAAAAAAATAATTTTGCATTAGAGGGTGTACTAAAAAATGCTGTTATCAAAAATAACAATATCTATAACTTGAAGATTTACGGAAAACTAAAATTGTAACCATTTATCAAGTGATAATTTTTGAGTGGTTGAACAAGTTTTATAAAGGAGGTATTTTTTGAAAGAAGTTATTTTAAGTGCTGACAGCAACAGGTATTTATACTGTGTACCAAATCAAGTTGCGGATAATTTAGAGGAATACTCTCAAAGTTTTTGTTTTGATTGGCTTATGAACAGTCCAAACGCTAAAAAAATTGTAAAAAAAAGAGGTGTTTATAATCAAACACATTTTATCGAATACTTAAATACTTTTGTCTTTCCCGATGAGCAATCCTACTTAATCAAAGATTTAGGTTGGATAGATTTTGAAAGTCCTATGCCAAAGGAATATAAAAATGTACCTTTTTTCAACTTTTGAACCAAGATTATGAGCAAACCTCATATATAACAACAACCTGACATTTCATCATGAGTGAAGTGTCAGGTTGTTTCTTTCCGTATTAAGGACTTTTTTATATTACATATTCTTAAATCGTCTGCCTCTATATGGCATGCCGAATTCTGTTATATCTCTCAGCTCGCTTTTTGACAGTATCATAAAGGCTGGTACTTGGATATATGCAAAGAGCATTATCACTTGTATTTCTATCGGTATCGAGAACGGATAGCTTACGCCTAAGATATAAAGTATCAAATTTGACACGCAGTAGGAAAAGCCTAGTGCTATTGCAATCGAAGAAAAGATTTTCACTCTGTTTTGACAAGCCCTGCCTTTTATGACATCCGATACATATGCCGCTTTTGCAATTTGAAACAATAGTACCGAGCAAGCACCAATCAAAAGTACTGCGTTTTCCGCTTGAAAAACTGACACAGAATGATTAATAAACATATACGGCACAAAAACTAAACCCCAAACTGCGGGGACAAGCTCAAGTACTTGCCACTTTGTGAAAATTTTATCCTTGCCCATGCAGTAAATTATGCCCGAAAAAATGCTGTAAAGGGCAAAAACTATGCAAACTCCAATTAACACAGGCCTAAGATCAGGCGCCCCTAGTACATTTGAGGACACAAGCGTGGTGTCGGTATTATTCTGTGTTGAAATCATATCACGGGTATAGGCATTAAAAATTAGCCAAGAACCGGCACTAAGGCCTAAAGCACTAATAATATTCACAACACCAAGTGGGATATTTCTGCCCTCTTTATAGGAAGAAATTTGAATTTTTTGCCTTACAGCAATCACAATTCGTATAATAAGTACTACAACACAAAGTAGTATGCTAATCAAAGTAAGTAACTCGCAGTTGGTAAAAAAACCGCTATTCTTGTCGAAAAAGAATAGAAAATCGGCCACTCTAAGCCCTATGGCTAAGACGGCAGCAATACAGGCCGTTATGCCTGCTATACGCATATTCATGGGAAAAACCCCTCACTTTTATATATAAAAATCTACCCAAAATTTGGGCAAATTGTAAAATTAAATTCATTTGAATATATGATAACATAAAAAACTTCTTAAATAAATAGCAAATTGCAAAACCTATAAAAAAAGTTAGAGAGAAAATTTGTGTTTTTTTGGTTAATTTAACAAATTGTCCGCTGTTTTTTTGTCGACAAGAACTTTATTTTTTGTTGACCAAATAAAAAAAATTGGTTATCATAAAGATAGGAAACTGAAACTAAGAGGTTTTTATTATGAAAAAAAATGCAAGTATTGAAAAAGTAAGCAGATTTTTGAACACTTATAATAAAAAAGCCGGACTATTTATTCAAAGTGGGATAAGTGCGCTTATCGGTGTGCTCTTGCAAATTGACACTCAATTTGTCGTAAATCAAGTGTCGATATTGCTGGTGATTTTCTTTTGTTTTGCACTGATAAGTTTGGGGTTTGAAATTCTAGGCGCGAAAAATAAAAAGGAAAGAGCGCAAAAAATCACAAGATTTATTGTGACTTTATCGATAATAGTTATTTTAATGCTGGACGCAAACTTGGCTAGCTTGATTTTCCCGATAGTGTTGGTTTTTTGGGTCTCGGTGATTGCAATAAGCAATTTTGTGAGCTTTTTACAGTATAGGCACGAAAAAAATTCCGCACCCATAAGGTATTTGATCACATCTTTAGTAAATCTGTTTTTTGCCATTTATTTTGTAGTCGAAAAAACAGCGGTTGTGAACTTGATATCCATTTACTTAATAATTTCTGCGTTTACCTTGCTTTTAGACGGGCTTTCTTCGGCAGTTCCTAACCCGAAGAAAAATCGTCTTAAAAGCAAAATTAGAATAACTCCGCCTACGCTTATAACGGCGTTTATACCGCTGAGGCTTTTAAATGATGTTAATGCCTTTTTTAAAAGCGACACACTAAGGGAAGAGGATTTGTCTGTGGCAAGAGGCGATGTAAAGCCAAATGTTGAGGTTTTAGTGCATGTGTCGGATAGTATTTCGGGTATAAGTGGGCATGTTGACTTAGCCATAAACAACAAACTCTATTGCTTTGGAATTTATGATACAGATAGTTTAAAGTTTGGTGGAACGATGGGACACGGTGTTTTGTACACGGTAGAAAACAAAGAGGAGTACATTAATTTTTGTAGGTATAAAAACAAGGAAATGCTAGTGGGCTTTGGTTTAGCTCTAAGCGACGAGGAAATCGCTAACATGGAAGCTAAACTAAAAAAAATAATGGAGCGCACTTATAAATGGGAGAGTAAGCTTCAAAGGGCAAAAGATGGGGAAGACCTAAGTAAATATGATGACTATGCGAGTGTTTTGTATAAGCATACAAATGCAAAGTTCTATAAGTTTTCATCGGGTTCTTATAAATATTACTGGGCTTTAGGTACAAACTGCGTGAAATTTGCAGACGAGCTTTTGCGCGCTAGCGGAATAAACACAATAATTTCGGGTGTTATAACGCCCGGCACGTATTATTATTTTTTAAACAACGAGTTCATGAACAAAAACCCAATGCTAGTCTCGCGCAATGTATATGTGGATAAGAAACTTAAAAATGATAAGAGAAAGAAAAAATCAAAAAACAAGAAAGCTTAAAATAAAACAGTCATGCATTCATACGTTCTGTTACGTTTGATTAGCTAAAAAAGACAGTCGCAAATGATTTTTACCATTTGCGACTGCTTTTTTATTACTTTATCTTTCGTTAATTCCGAGATATGGTTTTGGGTTTGGAAGTGCTCTGTATGCGGGTCTGATAATTCTACCGCCTGTAAGCATCTCTTCAATTCTATGTGCACACCAGCCGGCTGTACGGGCTGTTGCAAAAAGAGGAGTGAATAAATCTTGAGGAATACCGAGCATTCTGTAGACAAGTCCAGAGTAAAAATCGACATTTGCAGAAATAACTTTGTCGCTTTTTTTCGCGCGCAAAAATGCCTCTGGTGCCATTGCCTCAACTCTTTCAAATAGAGAAAACTCTTCTTCATATCCGTTTGTTCTTGCAAGCTCTCTTGCCTTTGTTTTTAAAATAATTGCCCTTGGGTCAGACACAGTATAAACTGCGTGGCCAACACCGTATATTAGTCCGCTCTTGTCGCCGACTTCTTTTCTGATGATTTTTTCAAGATAATCTTCAATTTCATCATCATTTGTCCAGTCTTTAACATTTTGCTTGATGTCTTCCATCATGCTGTAAACTTTATAGTTTGCTCCACCATGTCTAAGTCCTTTAAGTGAACCTATTGCCGCCGATATGGTTGCATAAATATCTGTTTCAGATGAAGATAAAACCCTTGATGTAAATGTGGAGTTATTGCCGCCTCCGTGCTCTGCGTGTAGAGTGAGACATAAATCTAAAAGCTTAGCCTCTTCCTCTGTGAAACCTCTATCCTCTCTAACAGAACTTAAAATTGCCTGTGCAGTGTAATGTTCTTTTTCAAAAGGATGCAAAAACATACTTTGTTTTTCAAAATGTCTTCTTTTTACTTGATAAGCGTATGCCATAATTGACGGAATTTTTGCAATAAGTGATATGCTTTGACGCATGTTATTTTCAATTGACAAATCTTCTGCCTTGTCGTCATAAGAGTATAAAGTCAAAACGCCACGGGCGACTTTGTTCATTATATCTTTTGATGGGTTTTTCATTATTACGTCTTCTACAAAGTATCCTGGAAGCTCTCTGTTGTCTCTCATAAGTTGAGAAATAGTATCATACTCATCTTTATTAGGTAAAAAACCAAAAAGTAAAAGCCAAACAGTTTCTTCAAAAGAATATCGCTTTTCTCTAGTGCAACCCTCTATAATGTCTAAAATGTTTATACCTCTATATGTAAGTCTTCCCTCTTTAGGGACTCTCTCTCCGTCTTCAATGGCATAACCATGAACATTACAGATTCTTGTAAGTCCTGCCATAACGCCTGCGCCGCTTTCGTGTCGTAAACCTCTTTTTACCTCATACTTCATGTACTCGTCTTTTGAAATTTTATTTGACTTAATATAGTCTTCACACAATTTCCTTACGATATCTTCATTTGTTTTATCGTTTAAAATTCTTTCCATACTAAAATCCCTGCCTTTCTCATATAATTATACGAGTATATTTTAACTCATACAAAAATTAAAGTCAAGCATTTTGCAACAAAAAGATGTATAACTTTCATTTTTAGTGTGTTTTTATATCTAAAACAGAATTAAAAGGGGTGAATATGAAATTTTAGTTAAATTTCCTATCGTATTTTGTTAAATAAAGGAGAATAAAGATGAAAATGAAAATTTTAAAATTTATTGCAGTATATTTCGTTGTGGGGTATTTGATGCTCACGGTAATACCAATGTCTTTTGCCTTGTCAAGTGAACGTAACAAACCAGAACTTGGGCAAATTCAGACAGATGATGAGACAGATTTAAAATTTTTGGAAACGGTGAGTATAATGTCTGCACAGATAAATGAAGAAGAATTTAGACTAAAAGACGAGGCAACGGGAGAAGTGATTTCTGTAAAGGAGCGAGAGTTTTTGTTTTCGACACTTGCCTGTGAAATGTCACCCGAGGCACCAGACGAGGCACTAAAGGCGCAAGTAGTAGCGGCAAATACATATTATAGTTTGATAAGAGAAGAAAACGCCTCACTTGAATATGACTTTACATGGAATTCTACTTTGCCGTCAATTTATAAACCAAAGGATGAGATAATTAATTCGTGGGGGGATAAAGCGACAGAGTTTGAACAAAAATTCTATTCGCTTATTGACAGCGTAAAAGATGTCACAGTAGTTTATGAAAACGAGCTTGCCTGCACATCGTATTTTGCTGTTTCAAACGGACAAACTTTACCAGCACAAGATGTGTGGGGCGAGGACTACCCATATTTGACAAGTGTTGCAAGTCCATATGATATACTCTCGTCAGCTTACACTTCGACGGCGACAGTAAGCTTGGAGGACGTAAAGGAGATAGCGCTTGCCACATGGCCCGAAGGTGTTTTTAATTTTGACTTGCCACCCGAGCAGTGGTTTAGTGAGATAACATATAGCCTTGGTGGAGCGGTAAGTAGTATAAATCTTTGTGGTTTTACTATGACAGGCGGTGAGGCAAGAGATGCATTTTCGCTTAAAAGCTCGACTTTTATTGTTGAGTATACCGAAAACGGATTTTTATTTTCGACCAAAGGTTACGGCCACGGTGTCGGTATGAGCCAAACTGGTGCAATGTATATGGCATATGAGGGTGCAACTTATATAGAAATATTGAACTGGTATTATCCAGGAACGATAGTGGAGTAAGGAAGCCTTTTAATTAATAGTGAATAATTAATAGTTAATAATTGTGGTGAAAATGCTTCGCATTTTTAAAAAATAAAAGCTTTAGTCAATTTTTCTCGAAAAATTGCGGTTTCGAAAGGCAGAGCCTTTGGCGCTTTCCGCAGAAAGCGAAATCCAATACTTAAAAAAA
>CAYJIA010000032.1:0-24111 GCA_964370115.1 uncultured Eubacteriales bacterium | reverse complement strand
CCACCAAAATGAACTTACAAGTCAAAAGCTTGTAAGTTTTTTATTTTTGAGGTAATATTATGAATCCAATTTCATCTTTTAAAAACTTAACAAAATTTGAACTTTGCCTATGGCTTATATCCTTAAGCGCAGTAGGATTAAGCGGTGTGTTGAACCCTTCTGCGATTTTATCTACGATTGCATCCTTAATAGGGGTTACAGCACTTATTTTTGTTGCTAAAGGCGATGTCCTAGGGCAAATTCTTACCGTAGTCTTTTCGCTTTTTTATGGCGTTATTTCCTATTCATTTAGCTATTACGGTGAGATGATAACATATTTGTGTATGACTATGCCTATAGCTATGTTATCGGTTGTGTCGTGGCTTAGAAACCCTTTTGACAAAGAAAAATCCGAAGTTTTAGTAAATAAGTTAAAAATACCCGAGATTATATTTATGTGGGTACTGACGCTTGTGGTGAGCGTGGCGTTTTATTTCATTCTAACATTTTTAAACAATGCAAATGTTTTAGTCAGTACATTTTCTGTCACTACAAGCTTTTTGGCATCTTATTTAACATTTAGGCGAAGTAAGTTTTATGCCATAGCCTATGCATCTAATGATATAGTGTTGATAGTGCTTTGGGTTTTTGCCTCTTTTGAAGATATAAGTTATATACCAATGGTGATATGCTTTGTAATGTTTTTTGTAAATGATATGTACGGCTTTATAAATTGGAGGAAAATGCATAAAAGACAGAGTGAAAACTTTGTAAAATTCTAGTATTTTATAGTAGACGAATTTAAGGTTTTCTGATATAATCAACTATATATAGATTAAATTTAAGATAATACAGAGAGGCGTAGAAAATGAAAATAGGTTTTGACAATGACAAATATTTAAAGATGCAATCAGAGAAAATTATGGAGCGTATCGCGCAGTTTGGAGATAAGCTCTACCTAGAGTTTGGCGGAAAACTTTTTGACGATTTTCACGCATCGAGAGTTTTGCCGGGCTTTAAACCGGATAGTAAGGTTAAAATGCTTTTAGAGCTTAAAGAACAGGCGGAGATTATAGTTGTAATCAATGCCGAAGATATCGAGGCAAATAAGCTTAGAGGTGATTTAGGTATTACTTATGACATGGATGTTTTAAGATTAATTGATGCCTTTAGGGGAATAGGTCTTTATGTGGGCAGTGTAGTGCTTACAAGATTTGCAGAAAAGAATAGCGTTTTAAAATTTGAGAAAAAACTTAATACACTTGGCGTTAAGACCTACAGACACTATACAATAGACGGTTATCCATATGATATCAAAACAATAGTAAGCGACGACGGTTACGGGAAAAACGAGTATGTAAAAACCGAGCGCTCTTTAGTAGTTGTAACAGCACCCGGACCAGGTAGCGGAAAAATGGCGGTGTGCCTATCTCAGCTTTACCATGAAAACAAAAATGGTGTTAAAGCGGGATATGCAAAGTTTGAGACTTTTCCTATTTGGAATTTGCCACTTAAGCATCCTGTAAACCTAGCATATGAGGCAGCTACTGCCGACCTTAATGACGTCAATATGATAGACCCATTTCACTTAGAGGCATATGGAGAAACTACAGTAAACTACAACAGAGATGTTGAGATTTTTCCAATACTTAAAGCCATGTTTGAAAAAATCTATGGTAACTCTCCGTATCAATCGCCAACTGACATGGGTGTAAATATGGCAGGTAACTGTATATTTGATGATGAGGCGTGTAAAGAGGCGTCTAATCAAGAAGTTATTAGAAGATATTACGAGGCTTTGTGTGCCCATGTAAAAGGCAAATGGGGGCCAGAGGTCGCAAATAAACTTGAATATATAATGGAAGGCGCAAAAATCTCTGCGTCACAAAGAAAAACTGTGCAAGTCGCAATGGATTTAGAAGAGCAAACGGAGCAACCAGCGGCTGCAATAGAGCTACATGACGGCACGATAATTAGCGGTAAAACGTCTCAACTTTTAGGCGCGTCTTCGGCTATGATTTTAAATGCACTTAAACATTTAGCAAATCTTGGTGAAGAGGTTCACATGCTACCGCGCAGTGTCATAGAGCCTATACAAAATCTAAAAACTCAGCATATGGGAAGCAAAAACCCAAGACTGCATACAGACGAAATATTAATAGCGCTTTCAATAAGTGCGGCGACTGACGAAACTGCAAAACTCGCACTTGAAAGAGTAAGTGAACTTGCAGGCTGTGACGTGCACTCAAGCGTTATACTCTCACAAGTCGATGAAAAAATGTTTAGACTGCTCGGAGTAAATTTAACATGTCAACCAAAATATCAATCGGCAAAACTTTATCACGCATAAGTGCACAAAGGAGCATCTATTGATGAATAACAAGAAAAAAGGTATTTTTTATATTGTAATAGCTGCATTAAGTTTTGCAACAATGGGCTTGTTTGTTCAGTTATCAGGAGATGTACCGTTTATACAAAAGACTTTTTTTAGAAATATAGTCGCCGTAAGCGTTGCTTTTTTTGTGATAATGAGAAAAGACAGAAATTTCACATTTAAAAAAGAAAACTTAAAGTTTTTAATTTTGCGCTCGATATTTGGAACGGCAGGAGTTTTTCTGAATTTTTATGCAATCGAAAATATGATTTTATCAGATGCCACTACAATTTCAAAACTGGCACCATTTTTCGTAATACTTTTCTCATTTTTGATTTTAAAAGAAAAAATAAAAACGTGGCAGTTAGGAAGTATAATAATTGCATTTATAGGCAGTGTGTTTATTATTAACCCAAACATATTTACATCTATGTTTACAGCAGAACCTTTTGATATTAGCTTTACAAGTACAGGAGGCCTTGCGGGGCTTATGGGGGCAGTGTGTGCCGGTGTTGCATATACATTTATACGTCGCTTAGCAATAGGAGGGGAAAGAGGCCCGTTTATCGTGTTTTTCTTCTCGCTTTTTTCAACAATAGTCTGTCTGCCATTTATGATAGTAGACTTTGAGCCTATGACCCTAGTGCAGTTTGCCTTTTTACTTGGAGCGGGTATATTTGCAAGTTTTGGACAGTTTGCGGTAACGGCAGCGTACAGCAATGCGCCGGCAAAAGATATTTCTGTATATGACTACTCACAAATAATATTTTCAGCGCTTTACAGCCTGTTAATTTTCGGTCAAATCCCCACTGGGTATAGTGTAGTTGGCTATGTGATTATAACAGTGGTGGCAATATTTATGTTTTTAAAAGAAAAAGAAGCCGAAAAGCCTGCAAAAACCTAAAAACTCTTGTGAAAAGTAAATTTTATAGAATAAATATAGTAGGAATAACTTTTTTATAAAGTGAGAAAGGAGAGATGACAATGATAGTTTCAAATGTGCAAAATACAGTTGTAAATAACACTATAAAAGTAGGTACAGAAGTCGACTATAAATCTAGTAAGGACTATACGACGCCCGTAGAGCCTGTACAAAGGGTGGATGCATTTGAAAAGCAAGGTGAGGTAAGCGACAGCGTGACATACGAACCACCTAAAAAGCTTTCCTCAGAACAGGTTGAAGAACTTCAAAGACAGAGAATGCAGGCAATGGCAGATATGGTGAAAAACACGGTAAGCCAGTATGCTACAAATCAGTCAGGACAATCTAATATAGTGTTTGGTAGTTTAGAGATTAACGAAAATTCGGCGGAGATTCTAACAGAAATTTTCGGAAGTCTTGAAAATGCCTTCCCAACACCTGCGACAACGCCCGAGGGTGCACTTGCAGACATTTCAGAAGGCGGAGCGTATTCTATAGAAGCGGTATCCGAAAGGATAATGATGATGGCAACAGCCATTGCAGGCGACGATAAAGAAACGCTAGCCGAAATGAAGGATGCAGTGGTAAAAGGATTTGAAAAAGCAGGGCTCGACACAAAAACAGGTGAGGGTATGCCAGAAATTACAATGGATACATACGAGCACGTGATGGATGAGTTTGAAAAACTGCTAACACCACAAGAAGAAAAAGTGGAAAATGCAGATGAGAACACATAAAAATTTAAAATAGCTATTGATTTTTACACCACAGTATGATATTATATTGTGGTGTAAAACATGGGGGTATAGCTCAGCTGGGAGAGCGCTTGACTGGCAGTCAAGAGGTCAGCGGTTCGATCCCGCTTATCTCCACCAAAACCACTCGATTAATCGAGTGCTTTTTTCACTTAATATATTCAAAAAAGATCATTGGAAAATATTCCAATGATATTTTTGCGTTTAAGGAGGAAAATTTGTGCAAATCTAAATGCTCAAATTATCATATTTGTTTTATAAAATAATTTTAAAGTAAGTTTAAGGTTATCTTAATATAATGAATTTGCAAAATAAAAAAGGGAGCGTTTAGATATGACACAGAGAAACTTAAGAAGATATAAACTTAAATGTCGTAATGACTATTTTAAAATTACTATAAGAAAACAAAAAATGCTTGAAAATCGATATTAGGAGGCTTATATGCGAAATACTATAATCATCATACCTGCATATCAGCCAACTAAGAAACTGACGACTTTATTAGAGGAACTTAGAGAAAATGAATTTAGTAATATAGTTATCATAGACGATGGAAGTGATGCTACTTGCTCGTCGGTATTTGCACAAGCTAAGGAGCTTGGTTGCTTGATTGTGCAACACAAAAAAAACAGAGGAAAAGGAGTGGCTTTAAAGACAGGAATTAAGTTTGCTACCGAAAATTTAGATGTTCAGCACGGCGTTGTCACGGCAGATGCTGATGGGCAACATAGAGTAAGTGATATTATTAAAGTAACACAAGCTCTACAAGTAAATCCAAATGCACTTGTGCTTGGAACACGTGATTTTGGCACAAAAAATGTACCACTGAAAAGTTACTTGGGCAATAAAATTACCTCTATTGCATTTAAAGCAGGCACGGGAGTTTCGTGTAAAGATACACAAACAGGCTTGAGAGGAATACCGGCAAGTCTAATTGAAACAGCTCTAAAAACCGAGGGTTCACGATATGAATATGAATATAATTTTCTCCAAGAAGCAGCAAAGCAAACTGAGCTTTACATGGTCAAAATAGAAACAGTATATTTTGATAACAATGAGCAATCTCATTTTCGTCCTATATGTGACTCACTGTTAATATATCAGCGACCATTAAAATTTATTGCAAGCTCTTTAGCAGGGTTTTTGACAGATATTATTTTCTTTGCAGTTATTTTGCAAGTGCTGTCACTCTATTCATCTGAAAATATAATAATTGCTACTGTTGTAGCAAGGGTTTTATCGGGATTCGTTAATTATATTATAAACAAAAAATCTGTTTTTAGATTGAAAGGCGGTGCTGTATATAGTTTTATAAAGTATTTCATGCTCTTCTTATTTATTATGGGAAGCAGTGCAGTTGCTACTACAGGGCTTGAAATGCTACTTGAAAATGCTGTGCTGTCTAAAATTATTGTGGATATGAGTTTGTTTTTCTTTAGCTATTCCGTTCAAAAAAACTGGGTGTTTGTGAAAAGAATGAGCAAAAAACAAATATCAAAAGTTTGGAAATCATGTGCAACACTGCTTTTTATTGTCTATGTTAGTTTTACGCTACTAAACAGGTTTGTTATAGCGCAAAATGTTATTAGTTTAGACGAAGTAGATGTAGAAAGTTCTGCAGAAAAAAATATGACTGCTGGTGAAGAAAATGTAGAAAGTAGCACAGTAGAACTCGAAAGCAACACTAGTTCACAAAGTGATATAACTGTTAGCGAACCGATTATCACACAAACAAGTTATAGCGATGAAAATATACAAGTTTCTATAAGCACAATAAGAGAGTACGATACGGACATATATATAGCAGATATTATTGTAAGTGATAGTTCGTATTTGATGGCAGGCTTAGCAGAAAATTCTTTTGGTACGAATGTAAATGAGACAACATCTGTTATAGCCTCAGAAAATGATGCAATTATAGCGATTAATGGAGATTACTATGGATTTAGAGATTATGGTTATGTTATGCGAAATGGATATCTTTACCGAGAGGTGGAAACCCCTGGTGGTAATGAAGATTTAGTCATCTTTTCCGATGGAGATATGCAGATAGTAGAAGAAAGTGAAGTTTCGGCACAGGAACTTGCAGAGCTTGGCGCGGTACAGATTTTTTCATTTGGTCCTGGACTTATTTCTGACGGAGAAGTTACTGTTAATGAGGAAAGTGAAGTCCCTCGTGAAGACGAAAGCAATCCGCGAACTGCAATAGCAATGATAGAACCAAATCACTATATATTTATGGTTGCAGATGGCAGGACAGAGGAAAGTGAAGGCTTATCGCTATATGAAATGGCACAAGTTTTAGCTTCTTATAACTGTGAAGTGGCGTATAATTTAGATGGTGGCGGTTCGGCCACTATGGTATTTATGGGTGAGGTTGTGAACAATCCTACAACCAATGGCAAAGATTTTAAGGAAAGGAGTGTGAGTGATATTGTCTATATCGGAAAATAGAAGAAACATAAGGAAATATTATATGAAAAAATTTGTAAAACCTTATTTTTTTACAGCGCTATTTTGTTTGTTTTTTTCAATTGTTTATTTTCAGTTTTCTCATGGAGTGACTTCGCCTCATATGACATATCTTTTTCTTTATCCTCTACTAGCAGGAGTATTTGTAGGTATATTGTTTTGTTGCTTTGAAAAAACGAGTACAGATTATTTTTGGTCATCGCATCTTTACCATACTGGTGTTGTGGCACTTATTCTAGGTTCGTTACTAAGAGGTGTGTTCGATATTGCAGGGACAGCTTCTATATACCAAAGTGCATTATCAATAGGTGGAGCAGTTATGCTGCTTTGTGGTGTTGTTGGTTTTGTGTTCTCAAAAATAAGACAGAGTTCAAATTAATATATTAAAATTATAAAGATAAAAGGAGTCGTTGTATGAAAAAGTTTTTATTAATAACATTGTTGATGTCGGTGCTTCTCTTAAGCGGGTGCGATCAAGAAAATGATACCGAAGTAGACAGTGAAATTTCGAGTGAAGAGGTATCAAGCGACCTAAATCAGGTGGTTGACAATACTAGTTATGACATTACCTTTCCTGAGGTGAATTTACAATATGAAATAAGTACCGCTCAAGAAACGATAAGTGATGATGAAATTCTTATAAGCGAGAGTGGTACCTATAAATTTACTGGTGATTATTTGAGCATTACGGTAAATGTAAATAAGGACATTGATGAAGGTGTAGTTTACCTTGTACTAAGCGATGCTAACATTAGCAGTGACACCACAACGCCGATTAGCATTGTTGAGGCTGAAAATGTTGTTATTGTGCTAGAGGGCGAAAACACTATAACTCAAGGTGAAATTATAACTACTGATGAAGAATTTCCATCAGGTGCATTGCATTCAAAAGCCGATACTATTATCACGGGAGATGGAAGCTTAACTGTGAATACACTTTATAGGGACGGTATAAACAGCCGAGATGACCTTATAATTGAAAATGCAAGTATTACAGTAAATGCTGTCGAGCATGGAATAGAGGGCAAAGACTTGCTTGCGATAGATAATGCAAATATAAATGTCACCTCAGGGAGAGATGGCATTAGAGCATCAAATGATGAGGATTTAGAAAAAGGAAATCTTATAATCACTGGAGGAAATATTGTAATTAATGCACAGCATGATGGAATTTCTGCCGAGCAGGCTTTGCAAATTGATGGTGGCAGTTTTGATATTACTACAGGTGGTGGTTTTGTTGAGGTGCTTAATATAATCACAGTGGGTGAAGGTTCGGGTAATGCAGTGTCGGCAACAGACTTGCTAGAGGAGAGTATGCGAAGCTTAAAAGCTACACAAATCACAATAAATGATGGCAATTTCATACTAAACTCTTACGAGGATACAGTGCATGCAAATGGACCACTTACAATAAACGGCGGCGTTTTCGATATTATAACAGGTGACGACGCACTTCATGCTGATACGGATTTAGTGATAAATGATGGAGATATTTTAGTGCAATATGGCTATGAGGGCATTGAAGGGGAAACTGTTACAATTAACGGTGGAGATATAAATGTCACAGTTTTAGATGATGCTGTAAATGCAAGCAGTGACACTGGATTTGTAAAGATTACAGGTGGAGATATTTTTTTGAAATGCCAAGGAGACGGAATAGACTCAAATGGTGATTTAACTATTGAAGGTGGAAATATTGTAATTGATGTAGACGCTATTTATTCAGGTGGCGACAGTGAGCTTGATGTAAGTGGAACATACAGTATATCAGGTGGAAGCGTTACCGATGATAATGGAAATGAGCTATCGACAAGCAATGAAAGCCAAGGTGGAATGATGTCACCAAATAACCGACCAGGAGGCAGATAAAGAGTGTCTAAGTATTAAAATAGGTTATCAGCTCACAGAAAAAATCTGTGGGCTGATTTTATTTAGAAGAAAAGAGTATGTGTTGATTTTTAATCAAATTTTAATAAATCTATGGTATAATACAGCTAAAACCGATTTAGGGAGGTAAGTTATGCGAATTTTAATAGCTGAAGATGAGCGAGATATGAATAAAATTATAACTAAAAAATTAGTGTCCGAAAGTTATGCTGTAGATAGTTGTTTTGATGGTGAGACAGCACTTTCCTATATAATGAGTACCGAGTACGATGTAATAATACTTGATATAATGATGCCAAAAAAAGATGGATTTTCGATTGTCAAAGAAATACGCGATAAATGTATAGAGACGCCTGTGGTTTTTCTAACAGCGAGAGATGCTGTGTCAGACAGGGTAAAAGGACTTGATTTAGGTGCAAACGACTACCTTGTAAAGCCTTTCTCTTTTGATGAACTTATGGCTCGTATTCGTGTTATGACACGCTTGAAATCGGGAAAATCCACAAGTGTACTTTCTGTTGCTGATTTGACGCTTGACACTGGCTCTCATATAGTAAAGCGTGGCGAAGTTGTGATAAATCTGTCGGCAAAAGAGTATGCAATCTTAAAATATATGATGTACAATGTAGAAATTGTGCTGTCAAGGGAAAAAATCGAGAATCATGTTTGGAACTATGACTATGAGGGTGGCACAAATGTCGTAGACGTATATATCAGATATCTACGAAAAAAGATTGATAGCGATTACGAAATAAAACTGATACACACAGTCAGAGGAAGCGGTTATGTGCTTAGGGAGGGTCTATGAAAAAAGTATCGGCGAAAATTAGACTAACCATTTTCACAAGCTTTCTAATGCTGGTTATGGCAGGTGTTTTAATCGCTTTGATGTTCACGATTAGTGGAGAGATTGTTTCATCAAATAGCATAGCACAGCTAACCGAGGTGGTGGATGGCAATTCCAATGAGCTTGAATATGATGACGGAAAACTTGATACTGATGATGTTGATTTCTTCAAAGACGGGGTGTATACTTTAATATATTCACAAGATGGCGGATATATTGAAGGTGATTTTCCAGAAGAAGAAATTTCTGCACAGCCGTTTTCTGACAAAGAAACAAGTGAGTTTACCATAGGCGGGACACTATATTATATATATGACAGATTAGCCTCTGTCGAAGATTCACGTTCACTTGTATGGGTTCGCGGTGTTATAGCGGTAGACGAGGTCGCAAGTGCAACAAACAGTATTTTGCAAACAGCGTTATTTTCTTTACCCGTTTTTGTGCTGCTTGGTGCAGTAGCCTGCTATTTTATTGCAAAAAGCACATTTAGTCCAATAGAAAAAATCATTAAAACTACCGAAGAAATAAGCGAGAGCGAGAACCTTGCTTTACGCATTAATTTACAAGACGGGAGTCCAGAAATACGAAAGCTCTCCAATGCATTTGATGAAATGCTTGAGCGTTTAGAAAGTGTATTTGAAGCTGAGAAGCAGTTTACCTCAGATGTTTCACACGAACTTAGAACGCCAACTGCAGTTATTTTAGCACAGTGTGAGTATGCCATTGGTGAGAAGATTACGCCAGAGGATAAAGAAGAGGCGCTTGAGACGGTGCAAAGACAAGCATTCAAGATGTCAAGCTTGATTTCAAATTTATTAAATCTTATACGAATGGACAGAGGTGCTTATAAAACGGAGCTTCGTCAGATAAACCTCAGTGATATTGTGAGAGACGTCTGTGAAGAGCAGGCGTTAATTGCCCCTTCCGAGGTGAATTTGACATATGGTATTAAACCTAATATAAACGGATTTTTTGATGCTACTATGATTAGCAGACTGCTAGAAAACTTAATTAGCAATTCAATTCGTTACAGAAAAGAAAGTGGAAATATCTATGTTAAACTTGATGAAACCGCTACGGAAATTATCTTGTCAGTAAAAGATGACGGAATAGGCATAGCAAAAGAACACAGGGAAAAGATTTGGAATAGATTTTATCAGGTGGATAGCTCACGTACGGCAAGTCAATATGGAAGTATGGGTTTAGGCTTATCTATGGTTGAGCAGATTGTAAAACTGCACAATGCAAATATTGAATTGGACAGTGAGTTAGACAAGGGTAGTTTATTTACTGTGAAATTCCCAAAATAAAATTTTAGTTCTAATGTTATTTTAATTTTCAAGGTATAAGATTAAAACAACAAAAAGAAGAAAGATACTAGGAGGTATTATTATGAAATCAAAATTTACATTCAAAAAAATCGCTATTATTTCTTGTGCAGGGCTTCTGGCGATGGCTTGTGCAGGTGGTGTTATGGCACTTACAATGCCAATGTCCATGAAGGAAGCCGAGCATGAAGTTGCGGGGCAAAGCGAAGCAGTTGAAGCTAACTTGTCGGAGCAAAGCGTGGCAAGTGTCGACGAAAGTTATATAAGCGAAGCCGAAGCGAAAGCTATAGCACTGACTCATGCAGGATTAAGCGAAAACGCTGTTTCAAATATGCTGTGTAAGTTTGATTATGACGACGGTGTAGCAGAATATGAAGTAGAGTTTTGGGATGGCACGACTGAATATGACTATGAAATAAACGCAATAAGTGGTGAAATTATAGGATATGACTACGACATGGAAAGTTATGATGCAAAACCTGTGACAACTCCAGATACGGCTACTTCTACCGAGTATATCGGAGAAGCAAAGGCGAAAGACATAGCGTTAGCTCATGCGGGATTAAGCGAAAGCGCTGTTTCAAATATGCTGTGTAAGTTTGATTATGACGACGGTGTAGCAGAATATGAAGTAGAGTTTTGGGATGGCACGACTGAATATGACTATGAAATAAACGCAATAAGTGGTGAAATTATAGGATATGACTACGACATGGAAAGTTATGATGCAAAACCTGTGACAACTCCAGATACGGCTACTTCTACCGAGTATATCGGAGAAGCAAAGGCGAAAGACATAGCACTGACTCATGCAGGTGTGACGGAAAGCGAAGCTGGTAATATTAAATGCGAATTCGACTTTGATGACGGCTATGCTGAATACGAGATAGAGTGGGAAATTGGCACAGTGGAGTACGATTATACGATTAGCGCTACCGATGGTACAATTTGGGAGCATGATGTTGACTACGATGATTGAGTAAAGTTTTATTTTCCCTTTGCTTTATCAAAAACAAATTCTTTTTTTGATACGCAGACCTCTACGACTTTTGTTGTAGAGGTTTTCGATTGTTAAGAAATTAAGTCCATTTTACCGTTTATATAATGGTTTTATTTTCTTTGCTAAAAGACTATATCGATAATTATTAAAAACGCACAAAATTATTAAGGCGTATGGCACCTTTAGTTTTTTCAGGTTTACTTTAATACTCTATATTGATATAATTAATTTAGAAAATGATGTCAATATTAAGACTAATCGCCCATTAAGACATAGTTAATGAGTATTGCGGAAAATGTTATAAGGAGGTTTTGATATGCTAGGTGACAATAAAACAAGTTTGACAAATAGAAATCTTGATAAACTTAAAGAAGAGATAGGTATGACGCCGACAATGAAAGCCTTTTTAGACGTCTCTCCGCTTGCCATGAATATTTGGGACACAAATATGGTGAATATCATGTGTAATAAGCAAGTGCTTGACATATTTAATATTAAAGACGAGACAGAATATCTTGAGAATTTTTTTAAATTCTCCCCACAATACCAGCCCAACGGGAAAACCTCCAAAGAGATGGCTAGTATTAATTTTCAAATTGCAATAAATGAAGGTAAAAATGTTTTTAGCTGGATGCACCAAAACTTACAAGGTGAAGATATACAGGCAGAAATCACTTTAGAAAGAGTAGATAGTGAAGGGGGTAGAGCGTTTTTAGTAGGATTTATAAAAGATTTAAGATCTGATTTTATGCAGAGCACAGATGAAAAATATGACTACTATTTCGCTGATAAAATTCCCCATAGAATTTTGCTGAGCGAAATGTCAAGTTTAACTAACGAGTGGTTTTGCTCGATGGATCTAAGAACTGGTAATATTCATTATTATGGTGACATTTGGTTTGAGAGCTTTGGATGCGATTCGTTTGTCAATACTGATCAAATCTTAAAAAATAAATTTGTTCATGAAGATGATATAGAAGTTTTTATTGAGCTTATTAGTAATCTTAAAAAAGGTGTGAGTAAGTCTTATGATATTCGATTTTTAACTAATACAGCTGAGTATTGTTACTATAGGGTAGCTTGTAAATCGATTTGTGACAAGGAGGGCGTGCCTGTATTCGCAATTGGCAGAGGCACGGATATAAGAGAAGAAAAAATGTATGAAGAGCGCTCACAGAAAGATTTGCTTACTCAGTGCTATAATAAGGTGAGTGCCGAGATGATTATTGAAAGTAAGCTGAAAAAACAATGTGATAGAGAACATGCATTTTTCATGGTGGATATAGATAATTTTAAAGGGATTAATGACAATTTGGGTCATTTTTTTGGCGACGAAGTATTAAAGGAAGTAGCAACTGGTCTTAAAGCTACATTTAGAGAGGCTGACATCATTGCTAGAGTCGGTGGAGACGAGTTTGTAGTATTTATAGAAAATATACTTGATGTAGAACTTATTAATAAAAAAGCACAAAAAATTCTGAATATTTATAAAAAGAGTTATTCGGGTGAGTATAAAAACTATGAAATATCGGGCAGTGTAGGCATTGCACTTTATCCAGCACACGGTACTACATATGATGAACTCTATCAAAACGCGGATAAGGCGTTAAATCAGGCAAAGCTTTTAGGCAAGAATAGGTATGTTTCTTATAGTGACACGCTTAATATAGGAACGACAAGAAATATTACAAAGATAGAAAATGCCAACAGAATTGCAGGCTCGTTTTTTGATTACGACCTCATATCGGCAGTGTTTAATATTTTGTATGAAAAAATCGGAGACAGAAAATCTATAAACCTTGCCTTGAAATATTTATGCAAAAAATATAATGCAGACAGAAGTTATATTTTTGAAAGCGTAAATGGTGGTGAGACGTATGACAATACCTTTGAATGCACAAAAGAGGGAATAAGTCCTCAAATAGATAAGCTTCAAGGGCTTGAGAAAAGTATGTTTGCTGATCTAATTGAAAAATCACACGATAATATTATTTACTCTAATAATGTAAGAGAAACAGTTGAAAACGATATGGCGTTTAATACTATGAAAGAACTAGGTATACTCTCGTTTGTGCATGCTCAAATAAAACGAGATGGAATAATGACTTTTTTTATAGGACTTGATGACTGTACAAAAGAAAGGGTTTGGAGTGAGCGCGAAATTAACAGTCTGCAGTATATAGGCAAAATGATGTCAATTATACTTCAAGGTAATCACTTAAATACAAGAGTGAAGAGACTTGTAACTAAAAATGAAAATTCTGCACACATTTTGGATAGCTCTGAGAATGTAGTATATGTTTCGGATTTGGATACATATGATATTTTATATTTAAATAAGAAGACATTAGATTCGATTGGAAACCCTAGTGAAAGTGAACGCAGAAGCAAAAAATGCTATGAACTCCTTCACAAAAAGTCTCATCCTTGCGAATTTTGTAAAATTGACAAGCTTAGCCAAGATAAATATTATGAATGGTCGTATTATGATGATAATATTAATCGCATGTTTTTAATCAAAGAAAAGCTTATTCCTTTTAACGGGAAACTTGCAACGCTTACCATAGCGACAGATATTTCAAAGCTTGCAGAGTTGGAGGAAAAACTTCAAGCGCAACTTGAAGACGAGCATTTCATTACTGGTTGTGTCGAGATGCTACATTCCGGTAAAGACCCAAACACATCTATATATAAATTGCTCAAAGCAGTTGCAAAATATTATGATGCCCAGAGGAGTTATATATTTGAAATATCTGACTGTGGCAAGTATATAAGTAATACCTATGAGTTTTGTGGTGAGGGTATAGTGCCGTTTAAAGATATTTTACAGGATCTTCCTCTTGGTGAACTTGATTTACTAGTGAAAAATTGTCGAGAGCTAGGTTCGTTTAAGCTACAGTTAGACGAGCTTGATGAAGTGGAAAATCCACGTGAATACGAGCTTATGAAAAGGCAAAATTTGACAAGTATTTTGACAAGTGCCATTAGCGTGGATGACGGGCAAATAACGGGATTTGTAGGAGTGGATAATCCGAAAAAGAATTTAGAGAAAACTTGTACAATTCGTTCTGTTGCAAAATTTATAGCGAACTTTTTAGACGAGACAGAACTTGTGACAAAACTTAATAAACTTAGTTACTACGACACATTAACAGGCGTTAAAAATAGGCACAGTTATAACAGCGTGCTAAAAAAGATTAACGGCAGTGCGGACATACAAAGCTTGGGTGTTTCTTATATTGATATTGTCGGGTTAAGTTCAATTAATGAGACCAAGGGCATAGCCTTTGGAGATAATTGCCTAAAACGCTTGGCGCAGATTTCAAGTGAAATATTTAATGCAGATGTGTTTAGAGTCGGCGGTGACGAATTTGTTATATTAAAAGAGAATATACAGGAAAGTGAATTTGAAAAGAATATTGATGATTTGAAAAATGAGCTTTTAAAAGAAAAAGATTTTAAAGTGTCGGTGGGCTATACGTGGAATAAGAACTTTTCTTATTGCGCAGAGGGAATAAGTGATGGGAAAAGATATTCTCGTATTCTCTCTGAAAACTTGGATATGGAAATAAGAAATAACAAGTTTGTAGTTTATCTGCAACCACAAATCAATTTAGTGACATCTAAGATTGTCAGTGCAGAAGCACTAGTAAGAAGAGTAGGTGCGAAAAATTCTTTGCAACCACCGACAGCGTTTATACCTTTTTACGAAAAAGAGGGCATGATTTCAAAAATTGATACTTTCGTATTTAAAACAGTTTGTAGTCTTTTAAAGAAATGGGAAGACGAGGGAGCGAGTCAAATAGAAGCAATTTCTGTAAACTGTTCAAGGATGACCATTGCCGAAGAAGGGATAGTAGAAAAATTTTCGGCGATTTGTGACCAGTTTGGTGTGGCGCGCTCGAAGATAGTCATAGAGATAACCGAAACTATAAATGGAATTGGTGAGAAAGTTTTGGCGAGAATTATTAAAAATTTCAGCGATGCAGGATTTTTGGTGTCGCTAGACGACTTTGGCAGCGGATATTCAAATTTGAGTTCTCTCGTAAATTCTGATTTTGACGAAATAAAAATTGATATGCAACTTGTAAGCGACATTCATAAAAATGAAAAGTCTAAAATACTAACCGAATTATCCATTGCACTTTGCAATAAGCTTAATAATCTAGTTTCCGTAGCAGAGGGAATTGAGATTGAAGAGCAGTTAGAAGTCTTAAAAGAGCTAAACTGTGCCAAGGGACAAGGATATTATATAGACAAACCGATGCCAATAGGAGAGTTTTTGTCAAAGTGTTGTTAATGTAGTGGAAAGTGATGGATATCAAGCATAAATATTATATGGTACAAGTAGAGTAATATAAAACAATGCCAGTTTTTAGCAGATAATACATGTGTAAATCTGTAGAAATTGACATTGTTTTGCTTTTTACTGGCGAATAATGTGTTAGGTGGAAATGTTAACACAAAATGTAGTATTTGTAAAATTTTACCAATATAATTCTATAATAGAAATATAAAATAGTTACGATAGTGTAATATATGGTTTACGTAAGTTGTTTACGTAATATGATTATTTTTGGTATAATATGCTAAGTGGGGGATAATGAATGTATAAAGCGGAAAAAAGAAGGTTTTACTTGCTAAGAGCGGTGTTTGTTTGCCTGTTGACGGTGGTTTTGCTTACACAAAACTTGATACCGGTAATGGCGACGGATAGCGTAAATGAAAACGGAGGTAACAACTCTGTAATAAATGTAACATTTACAGACGTCGTAAATGAAACTGTCACAGAGAACATGATAGGTGTTGTGGCAAGTGTAAACGAGGGGAGTTTTGCTACATTAGAGAGCATCACTATGCCGGACCTTGTAACTGTATCGGGCAGTATAGCAGGATACAATGCGACAAAAAATGGTGACTATAATTTCACTGTTAATTATAAAGGTGAAGACGGTTTAGCTTATAGCCAAACTTTCACACATACTGTATCAAGCATTATAGAAACTACAAATGAAACAACATCTATGGTGGAGACAGAAGTATCGGCACCTATAGAGGAAACAGTTGGAACTACAGCAAGTGCCGAGCAAATGACATTATCATTAGATTTAGCAAATACTGTCATTGAAGAAAACCCTCAAATAGTTTTCGATAGAAGTATAACTGTATATTTAAGTAGTGACGGCGTATCAAAGTTTTATGAGGTAAAACGCCCTAGCCAAGCGCTTACAGAAAAAACTGAATATACTGGAAATATAGTTATAGTAGATCCAAATTATGCGAACGCACCAGCGGCTGATGCAAGCTATGACGATCACAGTGATGTATATGGAAACAGGATAATAAAAATTCAAAGCGGCGAACACACAATAGATTTTAGCGATATAGTTGTAAAAAACTCCAACACTCCTGCGGTTGAAGTAGACCCACTAGACGATACTGCTAAGGCTAACTTAATTGGAACTGAGAATACGATTTTACTTTGCAGATATGTTCCTGTAGTATACGCTACAGCTTTAAGCATGACCTTTACTGGCTTTTCTCAAACTGTGGAAACACAGCTTACTGGTACATTAAAAGATGCGTTAGATTTTATTGAGGACTTTGCACAAGGCAGCGGAACAAAAGACGACCCATTCAAACTTGATGTCGGTGATGAGGTAAATGTAGCGTTTGAAGACCCTGAACTAGGTAGCAATATTTGGTCATCTGAGTGGAAAGTGTTAACTCGTGAAGAATATGAAGAACTTTTAAAAATAGAAAATCAAAATCTTGCATTTAAAGATTTGCTTGAAGACGATAGCAAAAACCTTGGAGATCAAACATGGTGGAACCATGCCTTAAGGTTGAGTGAATTTGAAGCAAAGGTTCATGGACAATATGTACTATTGCTTGTCTGGAGAGAGCAGTATTCAGGCGTTGGAACAGGCGAGTATAAACCACTAGAGGAAGTTTATGTTGATTGTGACGACGACGTAGCACCACCTCCTGTGATAGACGATGGAGACGATATTGAACCAGGTGACTTAGACATAGAAAAAACTGCATCTTGGATAGATTATGATCAAAGAGAGGCGCAAGTTGAGTTTACAGTACAAGGTGAACCCACAGAGCTTGGTTCTGATATCATTCTTGTAATTGATAAATCGGGAAGTATGCACGAAAACTCAGGCGACAGCTGGGAGCCTGCAAAAGATGCGGTTAACGAGCTAGCTACTTCGCTTTTAGAAGATGGAAAAAACCGTGTTGCATTGGTTCAATTTAGTACCGATACAAATGCCAGTGTTCATTTTAAAACAAGCATTGACGATATAAGCAAGGCACTTGAAATTTCCAGTCCAAAGGGCAATACTCACTATGATGTTGGACTAGAAAAAGCAATGGAATATGCGGCAGAAAACCAAGGTACAGGCAGACCTTTACACGTTATATTTGTATCAGACGGTGCGCCTTATCCTTCTACACAAAACGGACTTCTTGAGGCTAAAGAGCTACAAGATACATACGGTGCTACAATACATTCTGTTGGAATTAATATAGGGGTGACAACGGATATTGAAGCAATTACTAATGGTGTTTTTGTAAATATTAAAGACGTGTCAGACCTTAGTGCGGCATTCCAAAGCGAAATTAAATCTCAAATTAACTATGCGACAACAAATTTAGTTATTACAGACGAAATTTCACAGTACTTTAATGTAAAAAGACCTGTAGGCACTCCAGACGATGCTACAAGTTTTGAAATAGACATACCAGAAACACCAGGCGGTAACATTTTAAAAGCTGTGGTAACGGTAAACGCAGATGGTTCTGAAATTGTTACAATTACAGTAGGAACTGTAACCGAAGAAGTTAAAACTTACACTATTCCTCTAGTGTTAAAACCAGAGTATCACAACGATCAAAATTCATATCCTACAAACGGCTATGGCGATAAAGACGACACTAACGGCTCTTACACAAATACAGACGGTGAAGAAGAAACTAAAGAGCCACCAACACCGATTTTAAGCGTCGGCCAAGGTAGTATTACTGTAAGGTATGCGCTTGCAAACATAAATGGAGAGTACATAGACGCAAACGGAGATGTGCTTTTTGATGAAAACTTTAGAGTGTTTGTTACTGACGATGAATTGTACTCATACAATGGGGATACTGCCTTAGCAGTAAGTGATGTGGGAACAAGTTATGAAGTTGCACCGACTGCACCACAAAATTATATCTTAGTAGATAGCACTCCTGTGACTGCAACACTTACAACAAACGAGAGAGACAAGGTTGTAGAGTTTAAAGTTTACCAAGAATTGGCTATGCAGGCAAATGCACAAAATGTTGCAGGTCCTTACAATCAAGCTCCATATGCAATAAATGTGCAAATGTCAGAAGCTGATGCGACAATTATGTACAGCCTTGAAAACGACGGCGTTTATGATTTGACAAGTTCGCCAGAGTTTGTCGATGCTACAAGCAATACTCCTGTTTACTATCAAGTAACTAAAGCGGGATATAAAAGTGTAGAGGGCATGGCAACTGTCGAAGTTCTGCCACTTGCAGTATCAATAGTAGTTGACAACGAGACAAAGCTTTTAGGTACAGCAGATCCAGCATTTTCTGCGGTAGTATTAGGCGTTTTACCAAATGAAAGCATTGATTACACACTAAGCCGTTTAGCCGGTGAAACAGTTGGAACTTCATATCCAATAAATGCAGACTACACAGCTAATCCAAACTATGTTGTTACAGTATTTCCAGGTGTGCTTACAATATTTACACAACCAGTTACAACACCTCCTGTAACAGACGGTGGGGACGACGGCACAACACCTCCTATAACACCTCCTACAACAGGTGATGGAGACGATGGCACAACGCCTCCAACAATAGACGAGGGAGACGATACAATCATACCTGACGATATAACACCGACCACAGACTTGCCTGAGACTGATGAGACAGATATACCTGACGAGACAGCTCCTCAAGGAAGTGGTGACGATATAATCGATGATGTAATCATAGAAGACGAAGAACTACCTCTTGCAAGAGGCGGAGCTTGGAGCTTGTTTGACCTCATAATGACCATAGTTGCAGTAGTCTTGGCTGTGGCTTACCTAGTGGTAAGACCAAGAAAAGACGAGTACCAAAACTATGAAGAAGACGAAAGCAAAAATAAAATGCGCCTATTTACAGGCATAGGTCTTAGCATTATGGCAGTGTTTAGCATAGTGTTACTTCTAATCACTCAAGACTTCACACAGCCTATGATTGTGTTTGATATTTGGAGTGTAGTCTTTGCAGTAGTAAGCCTTGCACAAGCTTTTATTATGTTCTTTGTAAGAAAAAAATCAAACGAAGAGCACACTGGATATCATTATTAATATTTTAACTAATTTAGCCGACACTGATGGTCTTGCCGTTAGTGTCGGCTTTTTATCATTGATAAAGGAGCGTGAAAAGTGTAAAAAACTACCAATAAATAATTAAAGTACCTAGTTTTTCCCTACTTGAGATTTATATAAAAATGTGGTACAATAGTAAAAAACTACGAGAATTAAAAAGGATTGATATTATGTTTATAGATACAGCTAAGATTTTTATTAAAGCGGGCGACGGCGGTAATGGTTCGGTGTCGTTTTTGCGTGAAAAATATATTTCTGCAGGAGGTCCAGACGGAGGCGACGGAGGAAAGGGCGGAAATGTAGTATTTGTAGTAGATGAGCATCTATCTACACTTGCCGACTTTAGATACAAAAGAAAATATGTGGCTAAAAATGGTGACAATGGCAAGGCAAAACGTTGTTTTGGAAGAGGTGCCGAAGATTTAGTCATCAGACTACCTATGGGCACACTTATTAAAGATGCAGAGACAGGCAGGATTTTAGCCGATATGTCTGATAAAGAGCCTAAAGTCATCGCAAAAGGTGGCAGAGGAGGCTGGGGTAACTCTCACTTTGCAACACCTACAAGACAGGCGCCAAACTTTGCAAAACCAGGCACTCCGGGTGAGGAAATGGAAGTTACACTTGAACTTAAACTTTTGGCAGACGTAGGTCTTGTGGGCTTTCCAAATGTTGGAAAATCTACACTGGTATCTGTTGTCAGCGAAGCAAAACCTAATATTGCAAATTACCACTTTACAACTTTGAGTCCAGTTTTGGGCGTTGTTAGAATGGGCGAGGGTAATTCCTTTGTAATGGCAGACATTCCAGGGCTTATTGAAGGCGCTTGGGAAGGAATAGGACTTGGACATCAGTTCTTGCGCCATGTAGAGCGTTGTAGACTGTTAGTTCATGTAGTAGACGTTTCAGGCAGTGAGGGCAGAAATCCGATAGAGGACTTTAATATAATTAACCAAGAGCTAGAGAAGTTCAACCCTGAACTGGCCGAGAGACCTATGATAGTTGCAGGAAATAAATGCGACCTTACAGACGATGAAAAAGTAGAAGAGTTTAAAAACTATGTAGAGGAAAAAGGATATAAGTTTTTCCCTATTATGGCGGCTATTAGACATGGTGTAGACCCACTTTTAAACACGATTTTAGAAAATCTGTCGAAACTTCCTCCGATTGTCAGATATGAAGAAGAAATATTACCTGTAAAACCTGTTGACGAGTTTGAGAAAACTGCGGTCACAATTACAGAGCAAGACGGAGTATATATGGTAGAAGGTAAATGGCTTCTACAACTTATTAACAGTGTAAACTTCTCAGACTATGAGTCTTTACAATACTTCCAACGAGTTCTCATGAATACTGGTGTTATAGACGCGCTTAGGAATGCTGGTATTAGCGAGGGCGATACGGTAAGTATGTATGAGCTAGAATTTGATTTTGTGGAATAATTAAGAGGTGCGAATTTGGAGATTTTTCAAAATAAAGAAGTTGATTTAAAAGAGTACAGTCCACTTACTCTTGCATTTGTAGGAGACGGTGTATATGATCTTTTTGTAAGAGAGCATATTGTTACTAAGGAAAATGCACCTGTAAAAAAATTGCATGAGAGTGCGGTTAAAATGGTGAAATGTGAATTTCAAGCGAAAATTTGCAAAGAGTTGCTAGTGGATATAATGACCGAAGAGGAAAAAAGTGCATATACTAGGGGGCGAAATGCAAAGGTGAACAGTATCCCGAAAAATGCAAAACACTCGGATTATCACGCTGCAACGGGATTTGAGTCTATGTTTGGTTACCTTTATTTAAAAGGTGAGACAGACAGATTAAAATACTTTTTTAAACTTATTTGCGAGTTTTACGATAAGTATCAAGAAGAAAATAATTAGAAAGTTGATAAATTATTATGGAAAAAGTAAAGTCGGGTTTCATGGATTTTTTATTTATGTTTATAGGAACAAGCATTTATGCCTTGTCGGTTAATATGCTTACAGCGCCAAACAACATAGCGCCTGGTGGAATTACAGGTATAGCCACCATGTTAAACTATCTTTTTAACACGCCTATAGGTACTATGATATTAATTTTAAATATTCCCATAATTATTTGGGCGGTAGTTGAGATAGGGTATAAACTTGTGCTTAAAACTTCGGTAGCCATAGTGCTTTCGTCGATTACAATAGACGTGTTTGCATTGTTCTTACCGGCTTATCACGGTGATCCAATATTGGTTGCGATTTTTGCAGGTGTTGGCGAGGGTGTTGGTCTTTCGCTTGTGTTTATGAGAGGAGCCACAACAGGCGGTTCTGACATGATAGCAAGGCTTTTAAATAAGCGTATAAGATTTATGTCTATAGGCAAGCTAATGCTAGCTGTAGACGGTGCGATAATTGTAAGTTCAGCCTTTGTATTCTCGAGTGTTGAAAGTGCAATGTATGCTTGTATTGTAGTCTTTGTCGCTACAAAAATTATTGACTCAATACTTTATGGTACGGATTTAGGCACGGGCAAAGTGTTTTTTATCATTTCAAAGAAAACAGAAGAAATATCTGACAGGATTTTAAATGAAATGGACAGGGGTGTCACCTTCTTAAAATCGCGTGGTGGATACTCAAAAACCGACGGAGAAATTTTACTTTGTGCGGTGAGACGATTTGAGATATTTAAAATTCATCAAATTATAAGACAAGAGGACAAAGATGCCTTTGTAATTGTCGGAGATGCAGGCGAAATTACTGGAGAGGGCTTTAAACCATCAAAGGTAAACGATAAAACCCTTAAAGAACTAATGGAAAAACTACAGCAAAAGAAAGAGGAGTCAAAGTGATATTACCAAAGGATTTTTTAGACAGAATGAAAACTTATCTAGGAGATGGATTTGATGAGTTTTTGCTATCTTTTGATAACGAGGCGGTAAAGTCACTGCGAGTAAATACCTTAAAAACAGACAAAGAAACAGTGGAAAAAATGCTTGGCACAAAACTTGTCGCCACGCCTTTTTCTCCTGTTTCTTTTTATTATGACAGTGACATAAAGATAGGTAAAACCGTGGCACATGCCATAGGAGCGGTGTATTCACAAGAGGCATCTGCATCGTCGGCTGTAACGCTATTAGACCCAAAGCCTTATGATAAAGTGCTTGACATGTGTGCAGCTCCCGGCGGAAAAAGCACGCAAATTGCTGCAATGCTTGAGGGCAAAGGTTTACTTGTGTCAAACGAATATGTAAGAAATAGGGCGAATATTTTACTGTCTAACATAGAACGCATGGGCATAAAAAACGCCGTAGTGATAAACAGTAGGCCAGATATGATAGAAAAAACACTGCCCACATTTTTTGACAAAATTTTGGTAGATGCGCCGTGCTCAGGCGAGGGTATGTTTAGAAAAGACGAGACGGCTATAACAGAGTGGTCACTAGAGCATGTTAAAGCCTGTGCGACAAGACAGCTTCAAATAATAAACTCTGCTGCAAACTGTTTAAAAGTGGGTGGTGAGATGGTATATTCTACCTGTACTTTTTCAAAAGAAGAGAATGAAGAGTTAATAGAAAAATTTCTAAATGAGAATGAAAATTTTGAAGTAGTAACGCCAAATGTGAATTTTGGTACTAAGGCTTTTGGTATGGACGCCATAAGAATTTACCCAAAAGATGGCGGTGAGGGACATTTTATAATAAAACTCATTAAAAAGTCGGGTGAAAATAAAAGCATAAAAAACTTTGATTATAAAAAGTCAAATAAAGATGGAGAAGAGTTTTATCACTCCCTATTTAAAGATGAAGTAGACAACTGTATTCATCAGTTTGGGGATAGGCTTATAATCTTACCGCATGATATGCCAAGTTTTGGGAAATTATCGGTAATACGTGCAGGCGTGGAGCTTGGGGAGATTAAAAAGGGACGAATAGAACCGTCACACTCGGTGTTTATCTCGCAAAAACCCGAGAACTGTAAAAATCTTTTAACACTGGACTTTGACAGTGACGACATACATAGATACCTAAAAGGTGAGGAAATCCCAAGCGACACAAAATCCTTTACAGCTGTGGCAACAGAAAGTATGGTGCTAGGCTTTGGCAAGGCATCAAACGGAGTGTTAAAAAACAGATATCCTAAAGGGCTGAGGTTTTTTTAAGTAATAAGTAATAGTGAATA
>CAYJIA010000031.1:0-24483 GCA_964370115.1 uncultured Eubacteriales bacterium | reverse complement strand
AAATATATAATTCATCATTTCTCTTATCTAATCTAAGGAAAAACAAATTATCAAACTCTTCTTTGGGGGAGAAACTAGAAGTGTCTCTATCCCAGTTGCTAGTAGCTTTAAACTCAATGACTTTTTCACCATTCATTGCGTCTCCGCCACTACCTTTATTTAATTTGAAACCCAGTGCATAACAAGCAAGGGATTCACTTATTGTTTCGGGAAAGTTAATTCCCCTTGTTGCCGATGAGCGTATTCTTTGGTCGAGTTCTTTCCAAAGAAAATACATCTCAATAGCATCTAAAAATCTCGCTTTGTCAACTACGACTAAATCTAATGCCATTGTTTTATATTGGGTGCATATCCCATTTGTGACATTATAGCATATAATGTTTTGGAATGCCATAAATTTTGTAAAAATAATTACAGCCAATTTTGGACATAATACTTTATATAAATTATGAAAGAAGAGTAGTGTTATGTCACATAAATTATATTTTGCAAAAATGATATTAGAACTTTTTTTAAAACTTATGAAAAGTCGCAAAGATTTGATGTATTTAAATTGTTTTGACAGTGTTACGGGTGCAAAACAAAGGAGTACCTTTTTTGACGAGGCTCAGGACATAGTTTTAGACAATGACAAAAACAAATACTGTATAGCTATATTCGATATAAAAAAGTTTAGGATATTCAATGAAAATTACGGTAGGGAAATGGGAGATAAACTGCTAGAATTTATTGCAAATAAGTTAAATAATCTTTTATTGCCAAATCTTGAGAATTTTGGAAGAATGGGCAGTGACGAGTTTGCGGTTATGTTTTGTGCGAAAGATAAAACTGCGCTTAACAGACGTATGACACAGGTTTTTAAAGAACTTAAAAAAAGTTTGGAGATTAATAAAAAAATAAAAATCGGACTGAGCTTTGGAATTTACTATGCGGTGTCGAGCAAAGAAAGTGTTGAGATGTCGTATGAAAAGGCTAAGTCTGCACAAAAATCGGCTAAGTCTAGTAAAAGTCTAGAGTATATGCTGTTTGACAAAAGATTAGCCATTTTGGAAAAAGAAGAGGCATATATGGAGCAAAGCATGGAAAAAGCGCTTGTAAATAACGAATTTAAGCTCTTTTTACAGCCACAATATAAACTAAAAACAAAAGAAGTTTGTGGGCTTGAGGCACTTTGTAGATGGGAAAAGACCAAGGGCGACTACCTTCCCCCTATGAAATTCATACCTCTTTTTGAGCAAAATAAATTTATTTTAAAGCTAGATTTTTATATGTTTGAAAAAGTATGTCGCTTTATTAAATTTTTAATAGTGAATAATATAGAGCCCGTTTGTATTTCTGTTAATTTTTCAAGGCTTCACGTATATGAAAACGACTGGGTGAAAAAACTATGTGAAATTTGCCATAAGTATAATGTGCCGAAAAGCCTTATAAAAGTAGAGGTGACAGAGAGTTTTGCGCTATGTGGCAATGACAAAATGGTGTCAAGGGCAGGCGAACTAAAAAAAGCTGGATTTAAGCTGTCTATCGACGATTTTGGTGCAGGATACTCGTCTTTAGGTATATTAAAATCAATTCCAGCGCATGAAGTAAAACTTGATAGAAGCTTCTTTTTTGAAAAGGAAGAGAGTGGAAAAAGCGATATAATTTTAAGATATATAATCGCAATGTCAAAGGATTTAGGACTTGAAACCGTTGCAGAGGGAATAGAAAAATGGGAGCAAATTAAAAAGCTAGAGGACTTAAACTGCGATATGGTACAGGGCTTTATTTTCTCAAAACCCATGCCTGCAAAACTGCTGATTTCACAAGTTTTTAAGGGGTAAAGCATTGGACTTGCATTATTTTTCTCATATGGGCATAAATTTATAAATAATTTAAGCTTTTGGAGGGAATGCTATGTTTTTTCAGTTAATCAATTATTTATCGTCATTTATAATGTTTGTACTCCACGTCACAGGTGCAGGTTCATTTCCAAAAGCACTGTCAAAGGCTGAGGAGAAAAATTGTTTGGAACTTATGGCAAAGGGAGATAAAAGGGCAAGGCAAAAACTTATTGAGCACAATTTAAGGCTTGTGGCGCATGTGATAAAAAAATATTACTCAAACACGGGAGACCAAGAGGATTTAATATCAATAGGCACCATAGGCCTTATAAAGGCTATAGACAGCTTTAAAATTGAAAAAGGTATACGCCTGTCAAGTTATGCATCAAAATGTGTGGAAAACGAAGTGCTCATGTTCTTTAGAGGACAGAAAAAATCTGCACAAGACATATCGATAAACGAGCCAATAGACACAGACAAAGACGGGAACGCACTGACGCTTATGGATACTATGAGCAATGATGAGAGTATTATTGACAATATAGACATAAAGATAAAGTGCAGTAATCTTCAAGGGTACATAATAAAAAGACTCAGTGCAAGAGAGCGTAAAATAATACAAATGAGATACGGTATAGGCACGGGTATGCCACTAACCCAAAGAGAAGTAGCAAAAGAAATGGGAATATCGAGAAGTTATGTTTCAAGGATTGAAAAAAAGGCACTGGAAAAGCTAAGAGAAGAGTTTGATACAAGAGAATAAATGTTTGACATCTGCCGTTTTTTTTGGTAGCATAAAATAAAGAAAAATAAAAATGGTGGTAAAGTTTATGATAAAAGATTTATTAAATTATGGAATTAAAAACGGACTCGTAGAAAAAGAAGATGAAATCTATGTAGAAAATATGATCTTGGACATCTTAAATCTTGACGAGATAAGTGATGAGTGCAAGGGTGAAGAGGATTTAGAAAAAATACTTAAAAATCTATTGAATTTTGCCGCTGGAAGTGGACTTATAGAAGACACGGTTACAGACAGAGATTTGTTTGATACGAAACTAATGGGCGCACTTACACCTGCTCCGTCTATAGTGAGAAAAGAGTTCTTTAATCTTTATGAAGAAAATCCGCAAAGGGCTACCGATTATTATTATAAACTAAGCTGTGACAGCGACTACATTCGTACATATAGGGTGAAAAAAGACGAGAAGTGGAAGACTGATACTGAGTTTGGACAAATGGATATCACCATAAATTTATCTAAACCCGAAAAAGATCCGAAAGAGATTGCGGCACAAAAAAATGCAAAGCAAAGTTCATACCCAAAATGTATGCTCTGTAAAGAGAACGAGGGTTACAGGGGAAGGGCAAACCACCCTGCAAGACAAAATTTGAGAATTATTCCGGTTGAGATTAATAATGAAGATTGGTTTTTTCAATATTCTCCATATGTATACTATAACGAGCACTGCATAGTTTTTAAGGGCGAGCATCAGCCAATGAAAATAGACAGGGCAAGTTTTGTAAAACTATTAGACTTTGTAAAGGCGTTCCCACATTATTTTGTTGGCTCGAATGCAGATTTGCCAATAGTAGGTGGTTCAATTTTAAGCCATGACCATTTCCAAGGAGGAAAATATACTTTCGCAATGATGAAAGCCGAAAGCGAAATGACTTTACAGTTCAATGGCTTTGACGATGTAAACGCATCTATCGTAAAATGGCCAATGTCGACAATAAGACTTGAGGCAAAAGACACGCAAAGATTAGTGGAGCTTTCAGACAAAATACTAGCTGCTTGGAGAAATTACTCAGACGAGAGCGTATTTGTTTATAGCCATACAGATGGCACGCCACACAATACCATAACTCCGATAGCAAGTAAAAGCGGAGAGCTTTACAGGCTTGATTTAGTGCTTAGAAATAATATCACAACTAAAGAGCACCCGCTAGGCGTGTACCATCCTCATGCAGAGCTTCACAATATTAAAAAAGAAAACATAGGGCTGATAGAAGTTATGGGTCTTGCGGTTTTACCTTCAAGACTTAAAAATGAGATGAAAGAGCTTTGTGAAATTCTTGTGGCGAAAAAAGAGATAGAAAAAAATTCTCCCCTATCAATACACGCCGACTGGGCGAATATGATAAAGGAGAAATATTCCGATATTAATGCAGAAAATGTAAATGATATCTTAAAACTCGAAATAGGCCTTGTCTTTGAGAAAGTGCTAAGCCACGCAGGTGTCTTTAAATGCACAAAAGAGGGCAGAGAGGCTTTTTTAAGATTTGTAGACAGCGTAAATAAAATTTAAGGTATATCGTCTCCTCGACTAACGTCGGGGAGTTCTTTTTCTGTGTCGTCTTCGCTTTCGCCGTCGGTTGCACTTTCTTCGTCATGGTTATCAGGCGTTAAGGTTGCAGGATATGAAAACTCGTCTAGATTTGCAGAGTTGTCCTCATTTAATACTATGAAGTTTATTTCAAAATCCGAAAAAGTGCGGTATTCCTCAGCGGAAAATGCGACATAAGTGAGTACTGGTATATAAATTTCGGGAGCGATTAGAGTATCGGTTTGTTTATTGTATTTTTCTGCTGTGGAATTTATATAAACCAAATCATAAGTTGAGTTGATACTAATGTCGTCTATAAAATCATAGTCTTCGCTTAATTTGAGTGAGGCAATATAGTTTGATAAACTTGTTCTCATAGTGCTGAGTATTTCGGTTTTTTCAGCAGGTGTCAAATAATAAGTGACAGAGCCGTCGGAGTTTTTTACAACAGAATCTATGTTTAAAGATTTTGCAATGTCTGACGGGTCTGCACCTATGGTGGTTATGACAAAATTAGATAAAACTATAGTCTGCGTTTTTTCTGGGTCTATGGAAATGGTGGGCTCGTCGTTTTCGGATAGCTCACTTTCGCTTTCCGATGAGGAGTTTTGCGCGTCGTCTGAAGATGAAACAAGAGAGCTCGTCTCGTCCTCGTTGCCACTTTGGCAAGCACAAAGGCTAAGCAGTGATAATGTGCAAAATATATAAATAAAAATCTTTTTCATGTGTTTAATGTTTTCCTCTCGCTTGTTTTTTATCTAATATATACTAAAATATAAGTTTTGTCAAAATTATTGGAGATAGTGAAGAGTTGTGGTGAAAACACAAGGGTTTTTTCTTTAGTGTAACTTGCCTTGCAAGTCTATATATGCTATAATTAGAAAATTAATTATAGGGGGGATTTGCAGTGGAAAAGAAATATATCTTATCACTCGATCAAGGAACAACAAGTTCAAGGGCTATATTATTCGATAAAAGCGGCAATATAAGTGCGATGGCACAAAAAGAATTTACTCAAATTTACCCAAAACCGGGTTATGTAGAGCATGATGCCGTGGAAATTTTACAAACTCAAGTGCAGGCAATGCAACAGACTTTGTTGATTTCAGGAGCAAATCCTGAGGAGATAGCGGCAATAAGCATTACAAATCAAAGAGAAACGACAGTGGCTTGGGACAGCAAAACAGGACTTCCTATATATAACGCGATAGTTTGGCAGTGTAGAAGAACTGCCCCTATATGCGAAAAACTAAAGGATGACGGCTTTGAAGAGTACATAAGAAATACCACAGGTTTAATAATCGATCCGTATTTTTCAGGAACGAAAATGAAGTGGATTTTAGACAATGTTCCAAAGGCAAAAGAGCTTGCAAAAGAAGGCAGACTTCGCATGGGTACAATAGACACTTGGCTTGTCTATTCGCTTACAGAGGGAGAGTCTTTTGTGACGGACGTTTCAAATGCGTCTAGAACCATGCTTTTCGACATACATAAGCTTTGCTGGGACGAGAGAATGATAACAGAGCTTGATATTCCAAGAGATGCGCTTGCAAGAGTAGTTGAATCGGGAGAAGTAGTGGGAGAATGTGCTAAATCTGTAGTTGGGACAAAGATACCAATTGCAGGAATTGCAGGAGATCAACACGCTGCACTTTTTGGACAATGCTGTTTTGAAAAAGGTATGGTGAAAAATACCTATGGAACAGGTTGCTTTATACTTATGAACACAGGCGATACACCTGTAATGTCAAAGAACGGGCTTTTGACTACGGTTGCTTGGAAAATAGGCGGAAAAGTTTGTTATGCGCTTGAGGGAAGTGCGTTTAATGCCGGCTCTGCTATTAAATGGCTTAGAGACGAAATGGAAATAATAAAAACACCGCAAGAGGCAGATATGCTTGCAGAATCTGTTACGGACAGCGCAGGACTTAGTTTTGTTCCTGCTTTTACAGGCCTTGGTGCGCCATACTGGGATATGTACGCAAGAGGAGCGCTTTTGGGCATTACAAGAGGTGCAAAAAGGGCTCATATAGCAAGGGCGGTGCTAGAGAGTATTGCGCTTGAAAGTTACGATTTGTTTAAGACTATGGAGCAAGAAAGTGGCGTCAAAATGAAAGAGTTAAGGGTAGACGGAGGCGCTAGCCGAAGTGATTTCTTAATGCAGTATCAGGCTGATATTTTGAATGTAGATGTGCTAAAACCTGTATGTCTTGAAAACACTGCGATGGGCTCTGCCATGATGGCGGGTATTACCGTAGGTTTTTGGAGTGGAACAGACGAGCTAGAAAATGTTTGGCAACAAGATAAAAGATTTAGACCAGACTTTATAGAAGAAAAAGTTGAAAAAGACATTAGCCGTTGGCATAAGGCGGTTAAAAGGGCTATGAGTTGGGAAGAAAATTGATTTTTGGGGAGGAGTTACACCATGACTGTTATTATTGATTACGGAGCAGGCAATGTACAGAGCGTTTTGAATGCCTTTAAAAAGCTGAATTTTCCTGTGAAATTGACATCAAATCCTGAGGATTTATTAAAAGCAGATGCTGCCATAATGCCAGGAGTTGGTTCTTTTGGCGATGCAATGGATAATTTAAGACAAAGAGGGTTTGAAGAGCCGATAAAAGATTTTATTAAATCTGGAAAGCCGTTTTTGGGTATTTGTGTAGGGCTTCAAGCACTTTTTGAAGATAGCGAAGAGTCACCTGGTGTAAAAGGTTTGGGTGTATTAAAAGGAAATATACTTAAAATTCCTAAAAATCAAGACGAGAGTGGAAGAGACTTAAAAATTCCGCACATGGGTTGGAACGCTTTAAAAGTTAAAGAGAATTCTGTTTTATTCCCAGATGAAAATAAAAATCCATACCTATACTTCGTTCACTCGTATTATTTAAAGGCAAAGGAAGATATTGTCGTTGCCACTACGGATTATGGCGTGACAATTGATGCTGCAGTAGAAAAAGACAATGTATTTGCCTGCCAGTTTCATCCTGAAAAAAGCGGTGAAGAGGGACTGAGTATGCTAAAAAGATTTATAGATTATATAGGAGGGTAAAATATGTATGCAAAAAGAATAATACCCTGCCTAGATTTAAAGGACGGCAGAGTTGTAAAGGGCACAAATTTTGTGGGGCTTAGAGATGCAGGCGATCCAGTGGAGGCGGCGATTGAATACAACAGGCAATGTGCCGACGAGTTGGTCTTACTAGACATTACTGCGTCGTCAGATGCGAGAAACATTATGATAGATATAGTGAAAAAAGTGGCAGAGAACATTTTTATCCCATTTACAGTAGGTGGCGGAATAAGAACGGTAGACGATTTTACCGCGATGCTTAGGGCGGGTGCCGACAAAGTGTCGGTGAACTCTTCGGCGCTACATAACCCGAAAATCATTGAAGAGGCGTCGTATAAATTTGGAAGTCAGTGCGTAGTCGTTGCAATGGATGCAAAAAGAACCGACAAAGGAAACTGGACGCTCTATCTAAACGGCGGAAGAGTAGACACGGGGATTGATGCGCTTGATTGGGCAAAAAAAGTGCAAGCATTAGGAGCCGGTGAGATACTTCTTACGAGCATGGACTGCGACGGCGTAAAAAAAGGCTATGATTTAGAACTTACCAGAACAATATCCGAGGCTGTGGATATTCCGGTAATTGCCTCAGGAGGAGCTGGAAACATGGAGCATTTTTACGATGCATTTACAAAAGGCAAGGCAGACGCAGTGCTTGCGGCATCTCTTTTTCACTTTAAAGAAATAGAAATACCCCAGCTAAAGTCGTATCTTGCAGAGAAAAATATTTCCGTGAGAGAAACATAATGAACATTTATTATAGTTTTTGTGAAAATACAAATTTAAGTAAGGCGCAGTATGCGAAATATTTATCGCAAAAGGCAAACGAACTGCTAAGATATGTCATGCTGTTGGAGTGTGATATGGACATTGACAGCCTAAAAAGAGTTTATGGCGCACACGGTAAGCCTTATTTTAAAGAAATAGACAGGTGTTTTAACCTAAGTCATACAGACACAATGGTGGTATGCGCTACGGGAGAAAGCGAAATAGGCGTGGACTGTCAAAGAATAACTAAAGTTAATATAAACACAGTAAAAAAAGTTTTCACCGATTATGAGTGTAAAGCTTTTTTGCTGTCTTGTGAGCCTGAGGCCTTTTTTGCAAGCACTTGGAGCTTTAAAGAAGCTTTTGTCAAATTTTTAGGAACTGGCATAAGGTATAAGCTTGATTCCTTTAGTTTAGAGGGTGAAAAATCAGTGTTTGCACTTTATGAAAATCTTAAAGTAGTGCAAAAAAAGATTGAAAATGTCTATATTACAGCGATAGAAAATGGCGCAAAAAAAATAAAAATAGAAAATGTGGATTTGCTGTCATAAGTCTTTTTCTCGTATCATAAATATGTGATACAAGGAGGAGATAAGATGGTATTTTCTGTAAAAGCAAACAAAAAAAGAATTATGGCGGTACTTATAGTAATTGTAGTAATTGTGGTGGGTATATTTTTAATGCCAAAAACCCTAGAGGCTCCGACGGTGTTTAAAGGCGAAACCAATGCCGAGCGAATAGAGTTCATTTCAAGTTTTGGCTGGGTAGTCTCGCAGGAGCCGATAGACACAAGAGATGTAACTATACCGGCGGATTTCAGCGAGGTTTACACAAGCTATAATAATATGCAAGTAGCGCAAGGTTTCGACTTGAAGGTTTATAGCGGTCAAATTTGCACTCAGTATGTATATTTGATAGAAAACTATCCAAACGAGACAAGGCAAGTGCACCTGACTCTGTTGGTATACGAAGGTATGATAATAGGCGGCGATGTTTCTTGCGCAGAGGTCGACGGATTTATGCATGGCTTTGCAATAGATAGTCTTGCGTATGGCGAGAGTGAAACTACTACCGATACACAAGATGCAGTGGAAAGTCAAGACACTTTACAAACAGAGAACACAGTGACACAAGAGACAGCAGGTCAGGTGGTAGAACCTTAGCCGAGCGCATATAATCCGAACCACGCCTAAAAACGCCCAAATTGCACCTCTAACTTTGTTAGACGAACTTGCAATACGGCAAGTATTACTTCGTCCGTCTGCCGTGTTATAGGCACAATTTGGACGTTTTTAGCTCTAAGGATTTTCTGGCAAATGGGTGGGTTTTTATAGCACCATGTGATGCTTTCGTCTTGCAAAAGGCTTTGACGCCGATAGAAAGTCTACCCGTTTGCCAGAAAACGGGTTCGGTTTATATAAACTCGGCTACCAACAGATTAAAAAGGAAGAATAAAAATGACACAAAAAATAAGGATAGATAAATTTTTAGCAGATCAAAATATTGGAAGCCGTAAAGAAGTTTCTATATTAATAAGAAAGGGCAGAGTCAAAGTAAACGAGCTTGTCGTAAAAAACATTGACTATAAAGTCACACCCGATGATCAAGTGACACTCGATGATGCCCCGATATCTTATAGCAAATACATATATATAATGATGAATAAGCCGACAGGAGTGGTGTCAGCTACAAGTGACAAGGTCGATAAAACAGTTATCGACCTTGTTCCTGCGGAGTTTTTTAGAAAAGACTTATTTCCATCAGGCAGGCTAGATAAAGATACGACAGGTCTAATGCTTATAACAAACGACGGCGATTTTTCACACAAAATGCTGTCTCCTAAATACAAGGTGTACAAGCATTATAGGGCAGTGCTTGACTATCCGATAAACGAGGACGATGTTAAGGCTTTTAAAAAAGGTGTAAATAGCTTCTTGCCTGCAAAACTTTGGGTAGAAGAAGCGGACGATAAGAATATTGCACATGTACTAGTGTGTGAAGGTAAATTTCACCAGATAAAAAGAATGTTTTACGCAAGACAAAAAAATGTGGTGAAGCTGGAAAGACTAGCAATTGGCAGTCTTATGCTCGATGAAAAATTGAAATTTGGGGAGTGTAAGCTTTTAAATAAAGAAGATTTGGATTTAATTTTCTTATAAGTCAATATGTGATAGTGCATAAATTTGCGGGATGATTTTTTATTTGTGTGTATTTTGATGAAAATTAAAAATAATCTTTGTATAAAAAGGGTATAGTTACTAATTTTTTTATCTGTTATACTTAATTCAATAAATTAATCGGGTAAAATCCCAAAAGGAGGAAATTAAAATGGCAAATGTTCAATTAAAGAATATCTACAAAATTTACGACGGCGGCGTAACAGCAGTAACAGATTTTTGTTTGGATATCGAAGATAAAGAGTTTATTATTCTGGTAGGACCATCAGGTTGCGGCAAATCTACTACTTTAAGAATGATAGCAGGCCTTGAAGAGATAAGCAAAGGCGAGCTTTTTATAGGTGAATCTTTATCAAATGATGTTCTGCCAAAGGACAGAGACATTGCAATGGTTTTCCAAAGTTATGCGTTATACCCACATATGACAGTGTTTGACAACATGGCATTTGGTCTAAAACTTAGAAAAACTCCGAAAGACACAATAAAGCAAAGGGTGGAAGAAGCGGCAAGAATTCTTGATATCACTCACCTTTTAGACAGAAAACCCAAGGCTTTATCAGGCGGACAACGCCAACGTGTTGCCCTAGGGCGCGCTATAGTTCGTGACCCTAAAGTATTCTTACTTGACGAACCTCTATCAAACCTTGATGCAAAACTTCGTGCACAAATGAGAACAGAGATTTCAAAACTTCACAAAAGACTTGGTACAACATTTATCTATGTTACACATGACCAAACAGAAGCTATGACCATGGGTGATAGAATAGTTGTTATGAAAGATGGATTTATCCAACAAGTTGATACACCTCAAAATCTATACGACTTCCCTGTAAATGAATTCGTTGCAGGATTTATGGGTTCACCTCAAATGAACTTTATTGATGCGGCGCTAAATAAATCGGGCGATAAGTACACACTTAGTTTTGGTTCTACAACTGTGGAAATTCCTTCAGATAAGGCTAAAAATTCTAAATTGAACTTAGACGACTATGTCGGCAAAGAAGTAGTGTTTGGTATTCGTCCAGAAGACGTACACGACGAGCCCGAGATAATAGCTAAATGGGCAAATGCTAAATCGACAGCAGAAGTAGAAGTCACAGAACTTATGGGTGCTGAGACTTATCTATACCTAACATGTGAGGGAAATTCAATTACTGCACGTGTTGACCCTACATCTAAAGCAAAACCTGGTGACAAAGCTCCAATTGCTTTCAAAATGGATAAAGTTCATCTGTTTGACAAAGAGACAGAGCTTGCGATACTTAACTAAGAAAAGTCCACCTTCGGGTGGGCTTTTTAAATTATCTTAAAACACACAATTAAGAAAGCTGAAAAAACATATAAAAACTAGTTAATATTACTACTTGACAAACTTGTACTTAAATAGTATTATATGAGCTAGTTAGTTAATAGGTACTAACCTAAATTGTTTTGAAGAATTTTGGAGAATGAAGAATGAATGTATCAAAAGCGGTATTAGAAAAAGAATACGAAATTAAAGACATTAATACAAAAGACGAAGAGATGAAGGCTTTTTTATTTACTCTTGGTTGTTTTGAGGGGCAAAAACTTACTGTGTTATCGAGAATGTCGGGTAACTATACAGTGGTTATTAAAGGTAGTCGATATAACATAGACAAAGAGCTTGCGAGTGTTATCGAAATATAAATTTAACCTAGGAGGAATAGGAGAATGAAAATCGCATTGGCGGGAAATCCCAACAGCGGTAAAACCACACTTTTTAATGCTCTAACAGGCAGTAAAGAACGTGTTGGTAACTGGACAGGCGTTACGGTCTCAAAAGCGGAGGCCATGCTGAAAAAGAGTATTATTGACGGTGGCGAGGAGATTATAATAGTCGACTTACCTGGTGCATACTCGATGTCAGCGTTTACATCGGAGGAAAACGTAACAAGTGATTTCGTTAAAAACGAAAATCCAGATGTTATCATAAACATAGTTGATGCTACTAACTTAAGCAGAAACTTGTTTTTTACAACTCAACTTTTAGAACTTGGAATTCCTGTTGTAATCGCTCTTAATAAAAGTGATATAAACGAGAAAAAAGACACAAAAATTAATAATGCGGCACTTGAAGAAAAACTTGGTTGTAAAGTAGTGAGCATTACAGCTTCTTCTGGAAAAGGCCTTAAAGAGCTTATGGAAACTGCGGTAAGTGCAAAAGCTACAGAGCAAAAATCTGTATTTGAACATGCTAGTGTAGACATGCATGACAAAGGACAAGTTGAAGAGCTTGACAAAAAGAGATTTGCTTTTGTAGACACTGTTGTAAGCCAAGTAGAAGACAGAAAACAACTGGCTTCAAAACGCACAAAACAAGATAAAGTTGATAAAATTCTTGCAAATAAATGGTTAGGTATTCCAATATTTGCCGCTGTTATGTGGTTGGTATTTGAGATATCACAAACTTACATAGGACCATTTTTCGCAGAGGGAATTACAGTTTTCCCAATGTTTGCCGACATGGAAGAAGTTCCATTTATACTACAAGGTCTTGTAGTATGGATAGAAACTTTTGGTGCATGGGTAGAAGGACTGCTTGTAGGGGCTGGTGCATCTGATGTTTTAGTCACTATAATCGTAAATGGTGTTATAGGTGGTGTTGGCGCCGTTGTTGGTTTCCTACCACTAATCATGGTAATGTTCTTCTTACTAGCACTATTAGAAGACTGCGGATATATGGCAAGGGTTGCTGTTGTTATGGATAGATTCTTCAAGCTTGTAGGACTTTCAGGTCGTTCAATCATACCTATGGTTATAGGTACAGCTTGTGCTATTCCTGGTGTTATGGCGACTAGAACAATTAAAAACGAAAGACAAAGAAGATCAACAGCTCTTCTTACTCCGTTTATTCCTTGTGGAGCGAAAATCCCTGTTATAGCCCTTTTTGCTGGACTATTCTTTGCAAATGATTCATGGGTATCGACTCTTATGTATTTTGTAGGTATCGCGTTAATTATAATCGGTGCATTTATCGTTGTAAGAATTACAGGCGAAAAAAATGCGAAATCATTCTTTATTATAGAACTTCCAGAGTACAAAGTGCCAAGCGTTTTAAAAGCTCTAGGTTCAATGTTCTCAAGAGCAAAAGCTTTCATCGTAAAAGCTGCTACTATCATCTTGCTTTGCAACCTTGCGGTTCAAATTATGGAGCTTTACACTTGGAACTTTACACTTGCAGAAGTTGCTGGCGACAGTATACTAGCAAGCATAGCTTCTCCTGTGGCTATACTACTAATTCCGCTAGGTTTTGGTACATGGCAACTTGCAGCGGGTGCAATTACAGGCTTTATAGCTAAAGAAAATGTTGTTGGTACACTTGCTGTTGTATTTGGTTCAGCAGCGGCTATTAACGAAGATTTAGAACTAGTTGCAGAGCAAGCACAATTTGCAGGCGCTATGGAGCTTACAGCAGTAGCTGCTCTAGCATACCTAATGTTCAACCTTTACACACCACCTTGCTTTGCTGCAATTGGTGCGATGAATGCCGAAATGGAAAGCAAAAAATGGTTGTGGGGCGCAATTGGATTCCAATTCGGAATGGGTTATACAGTGGCATACCTTGTCTATCAAATAGGTACAGTAGTTACAACAGGTTCAGTAGGTCATGGATTTATTCCAGGTCTTATCGCAGTGGCCGCTATGATAGCAATAGTCGTAGGGCTTATGATAAAAGGAAGTAAAAAAGCAAAACTTAGAGAGTTAGCTTAATTTTTAATTAAAGGAGTGTTATTATGCCACCGATTGTCGTAAATATTTTAATCATTTTAGTACTGCTCATTATAATTGCGCTAGTCGTTTGGTACATAGTAGCGCAAAAGAAAAAAGGCGTGAAATGCATAGGCTGCCCACACGCCAAGGCAGCAAGCAATAAAAATTCAAATTGCAGTTGCAAGAAATAGAATTTTAAGGGAGAGCTTTCGGGCTCTCCTTTTTTAGTGAAGAGTTGCGGTGAAAATTCTGCGCAAGGTTTCCACAAAGCCCAAGGCAAGAGCAGAGCCCTTGCCCTACGGTGTTAAATTAAAGTTGTCGTGAATTTCTGGCGGCCGATGACCGCCCCTACAACGAAAAACCTAAATTGTGGTGTAGGGGCGACCATTAGTCGCCAGTGAGCTTTTCGCAAAACCAAAGGGTGCCGAAACGACACCCCTGCTGCTTATTTTTTCTTTTTTCGTGGATATGGTGTTTTTTCGTCGGTTAACCCCATAAGATAATCAACGCTGGTGTTGTAAAAAACTGCAAGTTTCTCTAAAAGTTCAGCAGGAATAAATCTCTCGCCTCGTTCATATTTTGAGTATAAAGATTGGTCGCACATCAAATATTTTGCGATATCTTTTTGGTTTAAGTCTTTATCTTCTCTTAAATCACGTATTTTTAAGTTCATATTTAATCACCCTAGACAATTATATAAAAGGACAATATGTACTATTGCATTATAGGACAGATAGTCCTATAATATACTTGAGGTGAAAAAGATGATTGATAAAAATTTATGCAGAAGACTAAAAAGGTTGAGAAAAGCGAGTGGTATGACGCAAGACCAAGTTGCACAACTGCTAAATTTAACACGCTCTGCATACACTTACTATGAAACTGGAAAAACTTTACCCAGTATCAGGTCGGTGATTATACTAGCACAGGCCTATGGGGTTACCACCGATGAAATTTTATTGCCCAGAAAGAGGCAATTATATTTAGGGAAAGAGATAGATGTGAATGATTAGGCGCTTACTACTTAAATTTGTAGAAAATCCTCGGGCGACGAAACGACACCCCTACCGTGTCAATTTTAAAATTGTCGTGAATTTCTGGCGGCCGATGACCGCCCCTACAATGAAAACCTAAATTGTGGTGTAGGGGCGACCATTAGTCGCCAGTGAGGTTTTCGCAAAAGCAAAGCTCTTGCCCTATAATATTGATTTTTATTGTGCTATACATTTTTAGTCAATATACATATTAACTAAAAGTAAATTCTTTAATTTCACTTGCAAAATTCTCAAATATATTGTAAAATAGGAATATAAAGAAACTGAAAGTATATATTACTTAACAGATGTTTTACAAAAGGATGGTAAATTATGTCACTAAAATTAGAATGTAGCTATTTAAAAGGCTTTGTAAGAGATGATGAGTACACATCTATCGCAACTCAAGTGAGAAATGCTCACGAGTTATTAGAGTCGAAAAAAGGCCCAGGAAATGACTTTTTGGGTTGGACAACACTTCCTACAGATTATGATAAGGAAGAATTTGCAAGAATCAAGGCTGCAGCCGAAAGAATTAAGAAAAATTCAGAAGTATTTATAGTAATAGGTATAGGCGGTTCTTATCTAGGCGCTAGAGCAGCTATAGATTTTCTAAAATCAGAAAACTATAATGCAATGAAAAAAGACACACCTGATATTTACTACACAGGAAACAGCATAAGCTCATCTGCACTTGCAGAACTTGTTGCTTTATGCGAGGGCAGAGATATTTCTATTAATATGATATCAAAGTCTGGCACAACAACAGAACCTGCTGTAGCTTTTAGAGTTTTCCGTGAAATCCTAGAGAAAAAATACGGAAAAGAAGAAGCTAAAAATAGAATTTACTGTACAACAGATAAGGCAAAAGGCACACTAAAAGGGCTTGCAGACAAAGAAGGCTATGAGACATTTGTAGTGCCCGACGATGTAGGCGGACGTTTCTCAGTTTTAACAGCGGTTGGTCTTTTACCAATAGCAGTAAGCGGTGCCGATATCGACAAGATTATGGCAGGAGCTAAAAAAGGACAAGAAATCTATAACAGCCCATGCATTAGTGAAAACGATTGCTATAAATATGCGGCTATTAGAAATATCCTTTACAACAAAGGCAAAACAACAGAGCTTATGGTAAGTTATGAGCCATGTTACACCATGATGAATGAGTGGTGGAAACAACTGTATGGCGAGAGCGAGGGTAAAGACCAAAAAGGTTTATTCCCAGCATCAGTTGTATTCTCAACAGATTTACACTCTATGGGTCAATACATTCAAGATGGCAGACGTTTCTTGTTTGAAACAGTTGTGCTTTTTGAGACACCAAAACACGAAATCGTTATAGGTAACGACCCAACTGACGTTGACGGACTAAACTTCCTTGAGGGCAAGACTATGGCGTTTGTTAACCAAAAAGCCTTTGAGGGCACAGTTTTGGCACATAATGACGGCGGAGTTCCAAATATAGTTATCAAGGCGAAAGACTTCTCGGAAGAGACTTATGGACAGCTTGTATATTTCTTTGAAAAAGCTTGTGCTATTTCAGGATATATGCTAGGAGTTAACCCATTTGATCAACCTGGAGTTGAAAGCTACAAGAAAAACATGTTTGCTCTTTTAGGTAAACCAGGATATGAAGATGAAAAAGTTGCTCTAGAAGCAAGGATTTCAAATTAATTTAGTAAGTTACCGTGGCTTACACGGAAATTAAAATATACAGGAGGACAACATTATGGTTAAATTACTTGTCGGCAAAAAAGGTTCAGGTAAAACAAAAAGTTTGATTTCGGCTGCAAACTCAGCACTTGAGACATCAAAAGGAAATGTGGTTGTAATTGAGAAAGGTCAAAAACTTACTCTTGATTTAGCACATGAGGCAAGACTTATAGATGCAGAGGCATATAAAATTGAGGGTCCCGACGCACTTTACGGCTTTATTAGCGGTGTTTGTGCAGAAAACTATGACATCACAGACATTCTTTTAGATTCAACTCTAAAAATTATCGGTGACGACATGACAAAACTTGAGGCTTTTGTCGGTAAATTAGAAGCACTGGATGCTACAAAAAATATCAACATCACACTTTCTGTTTCTGCTGCACAAGGAGATATCCCAGCGGCAATAGCAGATAAAATTGTTTAATAATTTATACAATAAAAAAGCAGTAGGGACAGGGCTTGCCCCTGTCTGGAATGGAAAAAGCTTCTGTTTCGGACAATCGCAAGGATTGTCCCTATAATTGCCTTAATAAGAACTTTTTAAAATATAATGGGCTAAATTGCAATATTTAGCTTGACAAATGAGGAAATACTCATTATAATAATTGGGTACGGTAAGAGAATATGAAGATTAACGTGAAAAAATATATTTCAGGTGCAGAGAATGCTGTGCTTGATATTGATTACAGCTTTAGCTTAAAAGAGGTCGAAATAGATGGGTACTACCCATTTGTCTCAGATATTTTAGCTAAAGGACAGCTAAAGCCGGGCATAGATAGTGCTAAGCTTCGGGTAGAGTTGTCGTATGACTTTTGTATGCCGTGCAACAGATGTATGGAAGATGCTTTCAAAAAATGCGAGACTGTGGTATCTCACACCTTGGTTACGTCACTTTGCGAAGAAGATAATCTTTCGTATATTCAAGTAGAAGATGAGCTGGATTTAAATGAACTTTTATATTCGGATATAATACTTGAATTGCCGACAAAGTATATCTGTAAAGAAGATTGTAAAGGGCTTTGCTCACAATGTGGCAAAAACCTAAACAGCGAAAGCTGTGATTGCAAGAAAAATCAGCTTGATCCTCGACTAGAGGCTCTTAAAAGCTTGATAGAATGAAATTATAGAAAGAGGAGGTGCTAGCCATGGCTGTACCAAAGTCAAAACTGTCTAGTGCAAGACAAAATAAAAGACGTTCCAATGTTTGGAAAATTAGCGCTCCTGCCCTAATGAAATGCTCACAATGTGGGGATTACAAGACACCTCATAGAGTATGTGGCGCTTGCGGATATTACAACGGAAGACAAGTTGTAACTAAAGAAGCATAATTTAGTAGAGAAGGTGTAGGCCTTCTCTATTTTATTTTTAAGGAGTTTTTAAAGTGGTTAAAATAACCGGAATTGAAAATGGAAGTTTAGCCGACAAACTTGGGATATCAGAGGGCGAAAGGCTAATAGCTATAAATGAAAATGAGGTAAACGACATACTCGATTACAGATTTTTTGAAACGGATAGCATACTTACATTAAAACTTGAAAATAATTATAAAAAGGTCTATGAAGTAAAGGTGAGAAAACCAAGATATTCCTCTTTGGGACTCGAGTTTGAGACTTATCTTATGGACGAAAAACGCTCTTGTAAAAATAAGTGCGTCTTTTGCTTTATAGATCAACTTCCAAATGGCATGAGAGAAAGCCTTTATTTTAAAGATGATGACGACAGACTATCGTTTTTGTTTGGGAATTATATAACCCTTACAAATATAGGCCAAAAAGAGATAGATAGAATTATAAAAATGAGGATAAGCCCAATAAATATTTCGGTGCACACAATGAACCCCGAGCTAAGATGTGAAATGATGAAAAATAAATTCGCGGGGGATAGCATAAAATATATCAAAATGCTTTCAGACAGTGGTATAAAACTTAACTGTCAGCTTGTTTTGTGCCCGACGTTAAACAATGGAAAAGAGCTTGAATTCACTTTAAACGAGCTTTATAAGCTTGGAGAAAACTTGCAGAGTTTGGCGCTTGTTCCCGTGGGGCTTACAAAGTTTAGGGATAATCTTTACCCGCTTAGAGCCTTTACAAAAGAAGAGGCAGGCGCAGTGATAGACATGGTGGAAAAATTTGGTGATAGACTTTATAAGGAGCGCGGCTCAAGGACAGTTTATCCATCAGATGAATTTTACCTAATCGCAAAAAGAGAGCTTCCAAATTGTGATTTTTACGAGGATTTTGCCCAAATAGAAAATGGTGTGGGCATGATGAGGAATTTGGAAGAAGAATTTATGTACGCCATTGAAGATGCAAGTGAAAACGGCGTGCTAGATGAATTTAAAAATGGAAAAAAGAGAAAAATAAGCAGTGTCACAGGCACGGCGGTCTATACTTTTTTAGAAACTGTTATTGACAAACTGCGTGAAAAATGTGACAATCTAAGTATAAATGTACATAGCATAGAAAATAAGTTTTTTGGTGGCTGTGTAGACGTCACGGGACTTTTGACGGGAATAGATATTTATAATGCTTTAAAAGACGAAGAGCTTTATGACGAGCTATTGATACCCGATGTAATGTTAAAAGCCGATGAAGATGTTTTTTTAGACGATATGACGCTAGAAGAGCTTTCAAAAAAGCTTAAAATAAATATAAGAAAAGTAGGCCCTCAGGGAGAGGATTTATTAAATGCCCTACTTGGCATTTGATGAAAAGAAGGGAGCAAATTATGGCAAAACCCATAGTGGCAGTTGTAGGTAGACCAAATGTTGGAAAATCAACACTGTTTAACAAGCTTGTAGGCCAAAGAATATCTATAGTTGAGGATACTCCAGGTGTTACAAGAGACAGAATTTTTGCGGACTGCGAATGGCTTAATAATAAGTTTACACTGATAGACACAGGCGGTATTGAGCCTTTGTCTAAAGATGTTATTTTATCTCAAATGAGGGTGCAGGCTCAGCTTGCGATTGACTCTGCTGATGTAATATTATTTGTAACAGACGTAAGAACGGGTATGGTTTCTACAGACGAGGAAATTGCCTCTATGCTAGTAAGAAGCAAGGTGCCCGTAGTTTTAGTTGTAAATAAATGTGACAGGGTTGGAGATCCTCCTCCTGAGTACTACGAGTTTTACAACCTTGCCCTAGGCGAGCCTTACGCTGTATCGTCGGTTCACGGACACGGCACAGGCGACCTTTTAGATGAGGTTATAAGCCACTTTCCAAAAGATGTGGAAGAAGAAGAGGATAATGAAAACATTAAGGTTGCAATTATAGGAAAGCCAAATGTTGGAAAATCTTCGCTTGTAAATAAAGTGTCGGGCGAAAACAGATGCATAGTATCTAACATCGCTGGAACAACAAGAGATGCCGTCGATATGCTTATAGAAAATAAGCATGGAGAGTTTACATTTATTGACACCGCAGGACTTAGAAGAAAAAGCAGAGTTGATGACAATATAGAGCGTTACTCAAACATAAGGGCGCAAATGGCGGTAGAAAGAGCCGACGTGTGCGTAATTATGATTGATGCAATGGAAGGCTTTACAGAGCAAGACTCAAAAGTGGCAGGTATTGCACACGAGGCTGGAAAAGGCTGTGTAATCGTTGTAAATAAATGGGATGCCATTGAAAAAGACGAAAAAACCATGCAAGAGTACAAAAAAGGGCTGGAGCATGATTTTGGATTTATGTCTTATGCGCCGATACTTTTTATTTCTGCAAAAACAGGCCAAAGGCTTGATAAGCTTTTTGAGATGATAAAAGTTGTCGCAAACAATAATGCAATGAGAATTACAACGGGCGTACTAAACGACATTTTAGCTCAGGCGACAGCTAGAGTTCAACCGCCTACTGATAAAGGAAAAAGGCTGAAAATCTTTTACATGACACAGGCGTCTACAAAGCCACCTACATTTGTGTGCTTTGTAAACTCAAAAGAGCTATTCCACTTTTCGTACCAAAGATATCTTATAAACAGAATAAGAGATGTGTTTGGGCTTGAGGGAACACCGGTAAACTTAATTATCAGAGAGCGCTCTGAAAAACTTGATACTTAAAGGAGATATGATTTTGATTTTTGAAAATGCTATTATTACTTGGACGGTTGCTTGCTTGGTAGTGCTTGTGGTATCCTATCTTTTAGGAAGTATAAGCTCATCTATAATCATCACAAAGATGTATAAAATGGGAGATATCAGAGATTATGGAAGCGGAAATGCAGGTGCAACAAATGTACTTCGTACCGTGGGTAAAAAGGCATCGGCTTTAACATTTTTGTTTGATTTTCTAAAATGTGTTATCGCTGTTGTTTTGGGCAGATTAATTATATCTTATATCGCAGCGCATTACGGGCTTATTCCAGAAGTTGCTCAGTTTGGCGCATATGCAGCAGGACTTAGCTGTATGATGGGACATATGTATCCTATTTATTATGGATTCAAAGGCGGAAAAGGCATAGTTACTTCTGCAGCACTTATAGCGCTTGTGGATTGGCGTGTGTTTATAGTGGTATTTAGCATATTTTTGTTAATGATGTTTTGGAAAAAAATAGTTTCTCTTTCATCAATTATAGGTATAGGTCTTTATCCTGCTGTAACCTTTTTAATTAACTTCTTTTTCAATTTTGAGGGTAGCCCGATAAATATTGAAAATGGAGCACCGCTTTATTATTTGATTAGTATAACAGTAATTTCTTTGATAATTTCAGTTGTCATAATCACAAAACACAGTGAGAATATTAAACGATTGATAAAAGGCACTGAAAAGCCAATTTCCTTTACAAAAACCGACAAAAGACCCAAGTAAAATTACTTTACATAATTTTCTTTTGTGTGGATTTTCTATTGACATTTTTATCATTGTGTATTATTATATTATACGTTAATAATATATTTAACTTAGATTTTATCAAAGATTCATGATATATAAATCGGATTAATAAACAGATGGGAAGTGCAAAGCTTGGATAAGTTTATTATAAAAGGTGGAGCCACTTTACGTGGTGAGGTTACAATTAGCGGAGCCAAAAATGCAGCACTTGCAATTTTGCCTGCAACAATTTTAGCAAACAGTCCTTGTAGACTTGAAAATATACCAAATATTTCAGATGTAAAAGTTATATGCAGAATTCTTTCAGAAATGGGAGCAGTTGTGACATATGTAGACAATAATACTATAGACATAGACCCAAGACCAATAGACACAGACACAGTTCCTTATGAAATTTCAGGACATATAAGAGGTTCTTATTATTTCTTAGGAGCGCTGCTTGGAAGATATAAGAGAGCACAGGTTTCACTGCCAGGCGGCTGTGATTTTGGTGTTCGCCCTATAGACCAACATTTAAAAGGTTTTGAGGCATTAGGTTGCACTTATGATATAAGTGGCGACGGAATGATAGAAGTAAAGGCAGACGAGCTTAAAGGCTCTAATATATTTATGGACGTAGTGTCAGTTGGCGCTACAATGAACATTCTCTTGGCGGCTGTAAAGGCTCGTGGCTTAACGGTTATCGAGAATGCGGCGAGAGAACCACATATTGTTGACCTTGCAAACTTCTTAAACAGAATGGGTGCAAACATCAGCGGTGCTGGTACAGATATAATTAGAATACGTGGTGTAGAAGAGCTAACGGGCGAAAGCTACACAATTATTCCTGATCAAATTGAAGCAGGAACTTATATGGTAGCGGCTGCTGCCACAGGTGGAGATGTTTTGATTAAAAACGTAACGCCTAAACACTTAGAGTCTATCTCTGCAAAGCTTTTGGAAATTGGCGCAACTATCACAGAATATGATGATGCGGTTAGAGTACAAAGACTTGGAGCTCTAAAAAAATGCAACGTAAAAACTTTGCCTCATCCTGGCTTTCCGACAGATATGCAACCGCAAATTGCAGTGCTTTTATGCCTTGCAAATGGAACTAGCATATTAAACGAAAGTGTTTGGGAAAATAGATATAGATATATCGACGAACTAAAACGCATGGGTGCACAAGTAACTGTCAATGGCAGGCTTGCAATTATTGAGGGTGTAAAGCAACTTAAAGGAGCTCCTGTAAAGGCGACTGACCTTAGGGCGGGCGTTGCAATGATAATTGCAGGACTTATAGCACAAGGCGAAACTAAAGTCGAGGACATTAAGCATATTCAAAGAGGATATGAAAATATCATTGACAAGTTTGTAGGGCTTGGTGCAGATATTTACTGCCAAAGCAAACCCGATTATCAACTTGCAGACATTGTTTAAGTAATTACAAAGTCAGAGGCTATGACAAAATAGAAAAAGACTTACAAACATCACCTAATAATGTAAGGACAGGCCTCTGCGCCTGTCCTATTTTTAATTTATTATAGAAAGAGCGAAAAAAGACTATGTCGAAAATATATCCGCTGTTTAGCGGTAGCAGTGGCAACAGCTACTTTTTAGGAAGAAAAGAAGAGGGTATACTCATAGATGCGGGTAAATCTGCAAAGCAGTTGGGGCTAGCGCTTCAAAACTGTGAAATAGACCCACTGGCGGTAAAGGCGATACTTATAACTCACGAACACAGCGACCACGTAAGCGGTCTTAGGGTATTTGCCACAAAGTACAATATACCTGCATTTACATCACTTGGCACTATACAGGCACTCGAAAAGGCAAATGTAGCAAACGGCTCTTTCCCGATTTTTGAAATCGAGCAGGACTTACAAGTTGCAGGCATGAGTGTAAAGTACTTTAACACTGCGCACGACTGCGCTGATAGCATAGGGTTTAGGGTTAAAACTCCAGATGGGAAGATTTTGTCCTTTGCAACAGATTTAGGCTGTCTTAGTGATGAGGTCGAAGAAAATTTAGCCGACAGCAGTCTTGTGGTGATTGAGTCTAATCACGACGAAAACATGCTTAAAGTAGGGCCATACCCATATATGTTAAAACGTAGAATTTTGTCGGATATAGGGCATTTATCAAATAGGGTTTGTGCGGAGTTTTTGACAAGACTACATAAAAATTATTCAAGAAAATTTTTGCTTGCCCATTTAAGCTCTGAGAATAACACTCCTCAAATAGCTTACGAAACCTCGGTTTGCGCTATGAGTATGGAAGGTCTTGTAAAAGATGAAGATTATAATTTATTTGTGGCGCCGAAACAAAATATTAAAGGTGAGGCCATAGTTTTTTAAAGGATATAGTGTATGATAGGTATTAAAATAATTTGCGTTGGAAATTTAAAAGAAAAATATTTGGTTGATGCCTGTGCAGAGTATAAAAAAAGGCTTTCCACACTATGCAATTTTTCACTAGTGGAGATAAGCGAATATAAACTGCCTCAAAAAATATCTGACGCATTGATAGACAAGGCATTAGAAGAAGAGGCCAAGGCGATTTTAAACGCTGCAAAAGGGTGTAAAATTATTCCTCTTTGCATAGAAGGAAAGCAAATGGACTCTGAAAAATTTTCGCAACATATTTCGCAAAGTGCGGTAAACGGCAGTGGGAATATAGCCTTTGTAATAGGAAGCTCACACGGTCTAGCGGAAACGGTTAAAAAAAGCGGAGTGGGTTTTTCGATGTCAAAAATGACTTTTCCGCATCAAGTGGCAAGACTTATGCTTTTAGAGCAAGTATACAGAGCGTTTCAGATTATGAATAACACGAAATATCATAAATAATTAATAATGAATAATTAATAATGAATAATTGTGGTGAAAATTTTACTAAATTTTTTTAAAAAATTTCGGTTTCAAAAGGCAGAGCCTTTGTCGCTTTTCGCAAAAAGCGAAATCTTGTCCTTAGAAGCGCATTTTTGAAAGTGAATTTTGCACAAAGTGCAAAAGAGAAAACTTTTT
>CAYJIA010000030.1:0-26833 GCA_964370115.1 uncultured Eubacteriales bacterium | reverse complement strand
AATTGAGAATTGAGAATTGTGGTGAAAATCCTTTGGATTTTTTTAATTAAAAGCTTTAGTCAATTTTTCTCGAAAAATTGCGGTTTCAAAAGGCAGAGCCTTTGGCGTTTTCCGCAGAAAACGAAATCCAATACTTAAAAAAACGCAGGAAAGGTGAATTGAAATGTCCAGTGGACATTTCAAGAGGAAAACCCTCGTCGGGGGTTTTCCTTTTTTTAGTGAAGAGATGATAGTTGATAATTGAGAATTGAGAATTGAGAATTAATAATTGAGAATTGAGAATTGTGGTGAAAATCCTTTGGATTTTTTTAATTAAAAGCTTTAGTCAATTTTTCTCGAAAAATTGCGGTTTCAAAAGGCAGAGCCTTTGGCGTTTTCCTTAGACTGTCGAAAAACACGCAAACACCAAAATATAAAATAGAAAAAAATTGTTCACAAAAAGTTAAAGCAAAAAAGTTTTGACTTTTTTTTGTGCTTGTGATAATATAAAGTAGTTAGTCTAACTAATTACTTTCGAAAGGACGGGTGCAGTGGGTACTTTTCAACAAGAATTAAGCAGAAAACTCTCAGACGTTAACAAAAATATGACCCGTCTAGAGGAAAACACCCTAAAAAAAGGAAATTTAAATTTCACATTGAGTGAAATTCATCTTATAAATCTTTTAAGCAGGCATGAAAATGGAATAACAGTAAGCGATATAGCACAGCTTATGTCTATTACAAGGCCTTCTGCAACAGTGGCAGTAGGAAAGCTTGCGAAAAAAGGATATCTAAAAAAAGAGAACAGTAGCCACGACGGAAGAGTGGTAAAAGTATGCCTTACAGTCATGGGGCAAAGGGTTTTTGAAATCCATAACAGACTTCAAATGAGCGCTCTTTCAAGTGTTGGCGAGGACCTTACACAGGAAGAACGAGAAATACTAAAACTTGCACTTGATAAGCTAAACATAAGCCTATCAAAAGCGACAAAAGAAAAGACCGAAAACGTCACAGACGAAGAAAGGGACAGATTTAATGAAATTTAATGTACTTGGAACAGGAAGCTATGTGCCTCCTAATAGCGTATCAAACGAGGATCTATCAAAATTTGTAGAGACAAGCGACGAGTGGATTACAAAAAGAGTTGGAATAAAAAACAGAAATCTTTCTGTAAACGACACAACTGAAGACATGGCTTTTTATGCGGCTCAAAAAGCTTTAGAAGAAAGCGGTGTAAAGGCAGAAGAGCTTGGCATGATAATAATCGCTACTATATCATCAAACTACGCGACACCGTCGGTTGCGTGTATGGTTCAAAACAGACTAGGTGCTAAATGCCCTGCGTTTGACATAGGCGCGGCTTGCAGTGGTTTTGTGTTTGCGATGCAAATGGCGGCAGCTCAGCTGTCACTTAATCCAGACATGAAAGTTCTTATAATTGGCGCCGAAAGACTTTCGGGCATTGTAGACTGGACAGACAGAAATACTTGCATAATATTTGCAGACGGCGCAGGTGCCATGGTAGTAGACGGAAACGCAGAAAACATGCTGTCATGTGAAATCCACAGCTATGGTGAAAACGAAGTGCTAGCGGCCCATGCAGTAGAGGGTACATCACCTTTTTATGAGAAAAAAGGCATAGAGCTTACAGCTATTAAAATGAATGGTAAAGAAACTTATAAATTTGCAGTTAACGCGATGTCTCGCGATATAGAGAGCGTTATGGAAAAAGCAAATGTTAAAGACGAGGACATTAAACTAGTAATTCCTCATCAAGCGAATATAAGAATTATAAACGAAGCGGCAAAAAGAACAACTATCTCTGCAGAGAAGTTTTGTTCTAATATAGAAAACACAGGAAACACATCGGCGGCAAGCGTTGCAATACTTTTAGACGAAGTAAGCAAAGCTGGAAAACTTCAAAAAGGCGATAAAATTGTTATGTCGGCATTTGGAGCAGGACTTTGCAGTGCGGCATGTGTGCTTGTTTGGTAAAAGGGGGATATTGAATTGAGTAAAATAGCATTTGTATTTTCAGGACAAGGAGCACAGTATAAAGGCATGGGTAAAAGCCTTTATGAAGAAAGTGCGGCGGCAAAAACTCTTTTTGATACTTTGGGAGAACAAAAAGAGGATTTAAAAGAAATTTGCTTTGAAGGCGAACTTGAAGAGCTCAGCATTACAAAAAACACTCAACCTTGCCTTTTTGGTGTAGACTTAGCGGCGGCTTTAGCCCTAAATGAAAACGGAATTAAGGCAGATGTAGTGGCGGGCTTTTCACTAGGTGAAATTCCAGCGCTTGCATATAGCGGAATTTTAAGTACAGAAGACGCATTTTCACTTGTTTTAAAAAGAGCGCAGTTTATGGATGATGCGACAAAAGAAAAAAACGGCGGCATGGCGGCTATTTTGAAACTATCTAAAGAGCAAGTTTTGGAGCTTTGCGACAAATTTAGCGAAGTTTATCCAGTAAACTATAACTGCCCAGGTCAAATAGTTGTCGCTGGTGACAAAGGACAAATAGCAGAATTTGCAAAAGAAGTCACAGCGCTAAAAGGGCGTGCAATGGTTTTAAATGTAAGTGGGGCATTCCACTCTCCATTTATGAGCAGTGCCTGTGGGAAAATGGAAAAAGAAATTGTAGATTTTGAGTTTAATAATGCGACTACTCCACTTTACTCAAACTACACGGCAGAGGTTTATGGTCAAAACGCCAAAGAGCTTGTTATAAAACAAATGTCAAACCCAGTTAGATGGCAAGAAATAGTTGAAACTATGATAAAAGACGGCGTGGACACATTTATAGAAGTCGGTGCTGGAAAAACACTTAGCGGTCTTATTAAAAAAACAGACAAGACTGTAAAAGTCTTAAATGTAGAAGATATGGACAGCTTAAATAAAACGATTGAGGAGTTAAAATCATGATAAATTTAAAAGAAAAAAATGCTATAGTTACAGGCGCAACAAGAGGAATAGGTAAAGCGATAGCACTAAAACTTGCAGAGCAAGGCGCTAACATTGCAGTACTTTGTGTGGGTTCACAAGAAGATGCAGACAAAGCAGTTGCAGAAATAGAAGCACTAGGCGTAAAAGCTGGTTTTTACCGTTGTGACGTTTCAAGCGAGAGCGAAACAAAAGCGGTTGTAAAACAAGTTATTAAAGATTTTGGCAGTGTTGATATTCTGGTAAACAATGCAGGCGTTACAAGAGACGGCCTAATGCTTACTATGAAAGATGCAGACTGGGATTTAGTTTTAGACATAAATCTAAAAGGCGCATTTAACATGATTAAAGCTTGCTACCAAGGATTTATCAGAAGAAAAAGCGGTAAGATAGTAAATATTTCATCTGTTTCAGGCATGATGGGCAACGCAGGACAAACAAACTATTCTGCATCAAAAGCAGGACTAATAGGCCTTACAAAATCTGTTGCACGTGAGCTTGCACAAAGAAATATCAACTGTAATGCAGTAGCTCCAGGATTTATAAAAACAGAAATGACAAAAGATATAGGTGATGACAATGACTTGCTTGTAGGCCTACCTACAAAACGTATGGGCTCACCAGAGGATATAGCAAATGCCGTAACTTTCCTAGTAAGTGACGAGGCTTCTTACATAACAGGAGAAGTATTAAGAGTCGACGGCGGAATGGCAATGTAATTTTAGGAGGATTAAGAAGAAATGAGAAGAGTGGTTGTAACAGGAATGGGAGCTATTACTCCCATAGGTAATGACGTAGAAACATTTTGGAATGCTCTAAAAGAAGGCACAAATGGAGTTTGTGTGATAGATAGATTTGACACAGAGGAATTCAAAGTTAAAATTGCCGCACAGGTAAAGGACTTTGATGTTTCGAAATATATGGAAAAAGGAGAGGCTAGAAAAGCCGACCTTTACTGCAAATATGGCATGGCCGCCGCTACTCAAGCGGTTGAGCAAAGTGGAATAGTAGGAAATATTGACCCAGATATGCTTGGAGTTTACATGGGTTCTGGTATAGGCGGAATAGAAACTTTTTCGACAGAGCAAAAAAAGCTTTTAGAAAAAGGCCCTAAAAAAGTTTCACCATTTTTCATACCAATGTTAATTTCAAATATTTGCGGTGGTATGATAGCAATTAAATACAATGCAAAAGGTTCATGTCTACCAATGGTAACGGCTTGTGCTACAAGTAATAATACCATAGGCGAGGCGTTTAGAACTATTAAGCACGGTTATGCAGACGCGATAATTGCAGGCGGTGCAGAGGCGGCGATTAGCCCAATCGGCATGGCTGGCTTTGCGAACATGATGGCTTTAAGCCAAAACGACGATATAAATTCAGCTTGTTGTCCTTTTGATGAGAGAAGAAGCGGATTTGTAATGGGCGAGGGTGCCGCTGCCTTGGTTTTAGAAGAATATGAGCACGCAGTAAAAAGAGGTGCAACAATCTATGGTGAAATCGTAGGCTACGGCACAACTTGTGACGCTCACCACATAACAGCACCACATCCAGAGGGTGAGGGTGGCGCAAAAGCCATGCAAATTGCAATAAAAGAGGCAGGGCTAAAAGACACAGATAAAATCTATGTAAACGCGCACGGAACTTCAACTCCTCTAAACGATAAAACAGAAACCATGGTAATTAAAAAAGCCTTGGGAGAAGAGAAGGCTAGAGAGGCCGTTATTAGCTCGACAAAATCTATGACAGGACATATGCTAGGTGCAGCAGGCGCTGCTGAGGCAATTGCCTGTGTGATGGCGTTAAAAGAGGGAGTAATTCCTCCGACAATAAACCATGAAAAACCAGACCCAGACTGTGACTTAGACTACTGCCCAAATACAAAAAAAGAATTTGCGGCAAGCTTGGCACTTTCAAACGGCTTAGGCTTTGGTGGACACAACGCTTGTTTGGCTTTTAGAAAAATTGAGAATTAATTAATAATTAATAATTAATAATTGTGGTTCACGCCTTTGGCGTGTTCTGAATAAAAGGAGATTTTTATGAAAATTGCAGATATTGAGAAACTTGCTAAGATAATGAAAGAAAACGAACTTACAGCTTTAGAAGTAACCGAAGGCGAAACAAATATACTTCTTGAAAGAAAAAATGAGCAAAATGTTGTTTATAATAACACACCAGTTATGCCAGCTGTAGCACCAGTGGCTCCAGTGGCGACTGCTCCAATAAGCGGTGCGCCTGTGGCTGAACTTAACCCTGTAACAGAGGGTGAAGTAGTGACATCACCAACAGTTGGTGTGTTCTACGCGGCATCATCACCTGACAGCGAACCTTTTGTTAAAATTGGTTCAAAAGTTAAAGTAGGCGACGTACTATGCATAGTCGAGGCTATGAAACTTATGAATGAAATCACAAGTGAAGTAGAGGGTGAAATCGTAGACATACTTGCAACAAATGGTCAAGTAGTAGAGTTCTCACAACCTCTGTTTAGAGTGAAATAAGGTGAAATTATGAATAGAGAAGAAATAAAAAATATAATTCCTCACAGGGACAACATGCTTTTAGTCGACGAGGTTGAACTTGACGGAGAAGTGGCAAAGGGCAAATGTCATATAAAAGGCGACGAATTTTTCCTACAAGGTCATTTCCCAGGAAATCCTGTTGTACCAGGAGTTATTTTGTGTGAAATGCTTGGACAATCTGCCTGTGTGCTTTTATCTGACGTCGGCGAAAAAGGCATGACACCGTTTTTTACAGGACTTGATAAAGTTAAGTTTAAAGGACAGGTAAAACCAGGCGACACCCTAGAGACAGAGTGCTCACTAATAAAATCAAGAGGCGCATTCTACTTTGCAAAAGGAAAAGGATATGTAAACGGAAAACTATGTGTATCAGCAGAATTTTCTTTTGCGCTAATAAAAGTATAATTGAAAATGGAAAATGTATAATGGAGAGTTATAGTGGAAAATGCAGAGCATTTTCTTATATTGAACACGCCATAGGCGTGTGCCTTAATTCTCAATTTTCAATTCTCAATTAAAAAAAGAAGGAGAACAACAGTGTTTGATAGAGTATTAATTGCAAACAGAGGCGAAATTGCGGTTAGGGTAATAAGAGCCTGTAAGGAAATGGGAATTTTTACTATAGCGGTCTACTCACAGGCAGATGAAAGCAGCCTGCACGTAGCACTTGCCGACCAAGCAATTTGTATAGGCCCTGCAAAATCAGATCAAAGTTACTTAAATAAAGAACGTATAATTTCTGCGGCACTTGTATCAAAGGCTCAGGCTATACATCCGGGTTACGGGTTTTTAGCAGAGAACGCAGAGTTTGCGAATATGTGTAAAGAAAACGGAATAGTCTTTATAGGTCCATCTGGAGATATAATCTCAAGAATGGGAGATAAAGATGCGGCAAGACAACTGATGAAAGAATCAGGCGTGCCGATTATTCCTGGAACTGAAATACTAAAAGACGAAAAAGATGCAGCCGACAGGGCAAAAGAGATAGGTTATCCTGTTTTACTTAAAGCCAGCGCAGGCGGCGGCGGAAAAGGAATAAGACTTGTAAAGTCAGAAGATGAAATTGAACACGCATTTAAAACGGCATCAAACGAGGCACAAATGGCATTTGGTGACGGTCGCATGTATATGGAAAAATTCATGTTCCCCGCAAAGCATATAGAAGTTCAGCTTTTAGCCGACGAAAAAGGCAACACAGTGTGCCTTGGCGAAAGAGAATGTTCTATACAAAGAAACAATCAAAAACTTGTAGAAGAGTCACCGTCACCTTTTGTAAGCAAAGAGACAAGGGCGAAAATGTTTGAAGCGGCAACAAAGGCTGCAAAGGCTGTGGGCTATGTAAACGCAGGTACCATTGAGTTTTTGATGGACAAAGAAGAAAACTTTTATTTCATGGAAATGAACACAAGACTGCAAGTAGAACACCCAGTTTCAGAGCTTGTCTGCGGTAGAGACATTGTAAAATGGCAAATAAGAATTGCAGCGGGCGTAGATTTGGAATTTAAACAAGAAGATATAAGAATAAGGGGAGCCGCTATTGAGTGCAGAATTAATGCAACAGGTGTCGGCAAGGTTAAGTTCTTACACGTGCCAGCAGGTCCATGGGTAAGGTTCGACTCGTTTTTATATCAAGGATATGACATACCACCGTACTATGATTCAATGCTTGGAAAGATGATAGTGTTTTCATCAAACAGGGAAGAAGCTATAAGAAAAATGCAGTCTTCACTTTGCGAGCTTGTAATAGACGGAACACCTAATAACATAGAAGGTCAAATTGAAATTATCAGAGATAAAGAGTTCCAAAGCGGAGACTATTACACTGATTTTATCAAAAAGAGAGAAGAAAATTCATAAACAGAGGTGAAATTTTATGAAATTAATGGGTTTGTTTAAATCTCCTCAAAACGAGCTTGAAAAAGGCGGAGTTTTGAAAGAGACTGCAACAGAAATTACCACCACCTGTCCGTCATGCGGTTTTGCAACACCAGTGACAGAACTTTGGGAGAATTTAAACGTTTGCCGTTGCGAACATCATTTTAGAGTAAATGCCAGACAAAGAATAGCCTATCTTGCAGATAACGAGACTTTTGAAGAGTTTTTCGGAGATCTTAAAAGTAAGAATATTTTGGACTTTCCAGGCTATGACGCAAAACTTAAAACTGCAAAACTTGTCAGCCGTGAAAACGAAGGCGTGGTTTGTGGTGTCGCAAAAATAAATGGCGTTAAAACTGCAATGTTTTTTATGGAACCCGATTTTATGATGGGCTCTATGGGAACGATAGTAGGCGAAAAAATCACAAGAACTTTTGAATACGCAATAGAAAACAAACTGCCAGTAATCGGATACACCGTATCGGGTGGAGCTAGAATGCAAGAGGGAATTTTGTCGCTTATGCAAATGGCAAAGACTTCTGCCGCTGTAAAAAAACACAGCGACAACGGACTTTTATTTATAGCTGTTTTAACCGACCCTACAACGGGTGGCGTCACTGCAAGCTTTGCAATGGAAGGCGATATAATTATGTCCGAGCCAAAGGCTACCATAGGATTTGCTGGAAGAAGAGTTATAGAGCAGACTATAAGGAAAAAACTTCCTAAAGAATTCCAAACAGCAGAGTTTGTTTTGGATCATGGATTTGTTGACCTTATTTGCGCAAGAAAAGAGCAAAAAAATAAACTTTATGAATTACTTTCACTACATGTGTAATGCGTGAGAAAGGAGAGAAATATGGCTAATGCATACGATAGAGTTCAAGCGGCAAGGGGCAAGACCCGCGCCACAGGACTTGACTATATAAATAATATTTTCACCGATTTTACAGAGCTTCACGGAGACAGAAGATTTTCTGACGACGCGGCAATAGTCGGCGGTGTTGCAAGACTAAGCGGAAAACCTGTAACGGTAATTGCAATGGAAAAAGGAACCGACACTAAAGACAGGGTTAAAAGAAATTTTGGCTCTCCGTATCCAGAAGGATATAGAAAAGCTTTAAGACTTATGAAACAGGCAGAAAAATTTAATAGACCTGTAATCTGTTTTGTAGATACATCGGGCGCTTTTTGCGGAATTGGCGCAGAAGAGCGCGGACAGGGACAGGCAATTGCAGAAAATCTGATGGAAATGATGGACCTTAAAGTGCCTGTAATTTCTATTTTGGTAGGCGAGGGTGGCTCTGGTGGAGCACTTGCCCTAGCTGTTGCCGACAGAGTGTGGATTTTGGAAAACGCAATTTACTCTGTAGTATCTCCTGAGGGTTGTGCGAGCATTTTGTGGAAAGATTCAAAAAAAGCAGCACAGGCAGCAGAATGTTTGAAACTTACAGCACAGGATATGTTAAATTTCGGTGTTGTAGAAGAGATTATCAAAGAACACAGAGATTTTTCTAGAGTGTTTGCGAAAATTCAGGCAAAACTAGAGGACGAGATAGAGCTTCTTTCTAATATGGAAAAACAGGACTTGCTAAATGCAAGATATAACAGATTTAGGGGATTTTAATTCCTAAAAGTGCATTTTTTACTTGATTTTAACAACAGAATATGGTATAATAGCCTTGCAAAACGGGGAGCTGAAAGATAATTCGGCTGAGAGTGGCGTACACGCCAAAACCCTTGAACCTGATACGGATAATGCCGACGTAGGAAATGATAGTATGCAATCAAACCGCAGGCTAGCCTTGCGGTTTCAATTTTATCATTTACCAGGGTTAAGGAATTTTTTTGCAAAGAAAAAATTTTAAGGATGGTAAAAAATGAAAACACAACAAATTCAAAAAATGGTACTCAGCGCAGTAATGCTAGCAATGGCTTTTGGTTTAAGTCTGCTTAGCGTAATGGAAATGCCAATGGGCGGCTCGATAACACCTTTATCAATGCTACCTATAGCATTTGTTTCAATTACTTATGGCACAAGATGGGGTATAGTAGTAGCCTTTCTTTACTCACTGCTACAGCTTGCAACAGGTATTTCAGATGTTTTAAGTTGGGGAGTAAGTGCGCAAGCAGTTATAGCCTCGGGCATATTTGACTACATAATAGCTTTCTCAGTTTTGGGTCTTGCAGGAATGTTTAGAAAAAAAGGAACAGCGGGAATTATGGCAGGCGTGTTTATCGCCGTAGCACTTAGATTTGTTTGTCACTTAATTTCAGGTGTATTTATTTTCTCATCATTTGCACCAGAGGGAATGTCTCCTATATGGTATTCAATTACATATAATGGTGCATTTATGTTACCTGAGGCAATATTCACTATGATAGGTGCAGCACTTGTCTTTACCGTTCCACAAATTAAAAAACTTATGGGACTTGAAACAGTAAAAGCTTAAATTAGCGTATGACGCGCCCTCACCAAGGGCACTGTAATATATATATACAAAAAGGATGCGAAATTTTTCGCATCTTTTTTGTTTTACCAGAAAATAATAACAAAAAATTAATAAACTTCACATAAAATTCACCGCTTGTACTTGAAATTGTCTTATAATATATATAAAATTAAGTTAAGAAAATTATACTTGAAAAGGAGTAGAACATCATGACAAAAATTTTAATTGTGGACGACGATAAAAATATATGCGAACTAATAAGGCTTTATATCGAAAAAGAGGGATTTGAAACAAGAATTGCAAACGACGGAAAAATGGCGCTGGCAGAGTTTAATTCCTTTTCACCAGATTTTGTACTTTTAGACATAATGCTACCAGAGCTTGACGGCTGGCAGGTATGTAGAGAAATCAGAAAAACTTCTGATTGCCCTATCATTATGTTGACAGCAAAAGGCGAAGTTTTTGACAAAGTGTTAGGTCTAGAGCTTGGTGCCGACGACTATGTTGTAAAGCCATTTGAGGCAAAAGAGTTAGTTGCGAGAATTAACGCAGTTTTAAGAAGAATGGGCAAAAACGACGCTAAAAGAGAAGTTAGCTTTGAGAATTTGTCTATAAATCTTACAAACTATGAGCTAAGGGTTCATGGCGAGCAAGTAGACACGCCTCCTAAAGAAATGGAGCTTATATATCACTTGGCATCAAACCCTAATAGAGTTTTTACAAGAGACCAACTTCTTGACGAGGTTTGGGGATTTGACTACTATGGCGACAGCCGTACAGTAGACGTACACGTAAAACGTCTTAGAGAAAAACTTGAGGGCGTATCAGAAAAATGGGCGCTTAAAACAGTATGGGGCGTCGGTTATAAATTTGAAGTTAAAGAATAGAATTTGAAAGAGAGAAAATATAATGCAAAAATCTCTTTTTAAAAAGAATTTGGCTATTACCATGTCCATAGTTTTGGCAGGATATGTAGTGCTAGTTGTTTTTATGATGGCTTTTTTTACAAGCTTTTGGGAAAATGAAAAAAAAGATTTGCTTACACAAAACGCAAGGTCGGTGGCGACATTTGCCGCAACTGCAACTGTTATGGATGAAGAGACAGGCGAATATGTGCTCGATGTGAACACATTTAATGTGCTTTTAAGTGTAGTTGCAAATAATATAGGCGCCGATATATTTATTACCGATATAAACGGAAACAGAGTTACAGGCTCTTATATGGACAGCGGAATGAAAGAGGCAAATGAGCCTGTGCCCATAGAGTATGTCGAAATGGCAAGCAATGGCTTTTGTGAATTTAAAAGCGACTTTTCAGGGATTTATCATAAGTCGTATTATACAATAGGCATACCGCTAGCGCTTGTAAATAGTGATAGCGAAACGGTTGTTGCAGGTGCGGTTTTTGCAAGTACAGAAAACACATCGGTAAAAGATTATCAAATTGCCACCTTGCAAATTTTTGCAATATCGGCACTTATTACCCTAGGCCTTACATTTATAGTGGTGTGGGCGTTTACCTATAAAATGGTAAAACCTTTAAGGCAAATGTCTCAGGCGTCTAAAGCATTTGGTGAGGGAGATTTCTCGGTAAGAGTTCCAATACAAAGCGCCGACGAAATTGGACAGCTCTCTGTTGCGCTTAACAACATGGCAAACTCACTTGCAAATGTCGAGGGTATGAGAAGAAGTTTTGTGGCAAATGTGTCTCACGAACTTAAAACACCGATGACAACAATTTCGGGATTTATCGACGGAATTTTGGACGATACCATTCCGCACGATAAACAAAGATATTACCTAAATATTGTCTCCTTAGAGGTGAAAAGGCTTTCACGCCTTGTGAAGTCTATGCTTGACTTGTCGAAAATCGACAGCGGGGAAATGAAGTTAAATCCTGTGAAATTTGATATAAGCTCGACTGTTTTTTCAACGCTTCTAACATTTGAAAAAGCAATTGAAGAGAAAAATATCGAAATTTTAGGGCTTGAAAATGTCGGACCACAAAGCGTATGGGGCGACGAGGACTTAATTCATCAAGTCATTTATAATTTGCTTGAAAACGCAGTTAAGTTTACCAATAACGGTGGATATATTAAATTTGTAATATGTGACAGCTTTGATAGAACTGTTATTTGTATAGAAAATAGTGGTCAAGGCATAGAGCCTGACGATTTGCCTATGATATTTGACAAATTCTATAAAACAGATAAGTCAAGAAGTATGGACACTAAAGGAATGGGACTTGGTTTATACCTTGTTAAAACTATACTTAAACTCCATAGCGGAGATATAAGTGTAAAGTCTAATGTAAACGAATTTTGCAGATTTGAAATGTATTTGCCAAAACCACCTGAACTAAAAAAGCAAACATTTGATACATCGGTGATTAACTTAAAACAAAATGCCGGAGACTCAGATGACATACAATATATAGAGTAGGAGGCCAGTAAATGGACGACAGTAGAGAAAAAGACATTGAAGGTCTTGAAGATGAAACACAGGAGCTTGCATATAGCGAAGAAAATGCGCAACAAGAAGAGCTTGCTAATCAAGAGCACGATGAAATATACGACGTGAACGAAGCGGTGAAAAATTCTTGGATAGAAGATGACTACGTGGCGAAAAATCTTGAAGAGGCAAAGCACGAAGCACAGCCGAGAACAAACTATAACCAAGTGCCACAAAGTCCACAAGGATACCCACCATATGGCTATGCGCCACAAGGTTATGCACCTCATGGCTATGCGCCACAAGGTTATCCACCTCACGGTTATGCACCACAGGGGTATCCACCTCATGGTTATGCACCGCAGGGGTATCCGCCTCATGGTTATGCACCGCAGGGGTATCCACCTCACGGTTATGCACCACAGCAGGGGCATCCGCCTCACACGTACTATCAAGGCGGGGAGCGCACAGTGTACCCACCTATAAAGAAGAAGACGAAACTCAGTATTAGAATATTTGCATGGAGCATGTTAGTGCTGTTTGTGGGTTCATTTGGCGGATATCTTGGAATGACCATATACTATGCAATGACCAATACTCCCTCCTATAATTTTGCAGGACTTGAAGATTACTTTGGAGACGGAATTGAAGGGTTTGATAGTTTTGAGGACTATGAAGGAAATCCCCTACAGCCGACAGATCCAAGTACACTTCCAGAAGTAGTGCCTGCACCGGAAGGGGAAGAAAATGATACGGTAGAGGCGACGCCGTATGAGGATGGGATAGTGATAAACCCAGAGCCCGAGGGCGAAGAGCTTGACGCACAGGCGGTGTATGAAAAAGTTTTGCCGTCTATAAACCTAGTAAAGGCCGAAATTTATTATGACGACGGAAGCGTGGAAGAGTCGTTTGGAACAGGCATGTTTATTACAGACGATGGATATATTTTGACAAATAGCCATGTTGTCTTTGACACAAAAACCGTTACAGTAACGGTAGTGGACAATGACGGAGACGAATATGCCGCAGTAGTTTTAGGCTATGATAGGGTAATGGATATAGCGGTGTTAAAAGTTGAAGGCAGTGGATTTACACCTGTCGAGTTTGGAGATACCTCAGATTTAGATTTAGGTCAATGGGTCGTTGCAATAGGAAATCCAGGTGGAGAGTCGTTCTCTAAATCTATCACAAGAGGCATAGTTTCAGGTCTTGATAGAGTTCTTGAGAGCGAAAATGATATGAAATATATTCAAACCGATGCCGCGATAAGCCCAGGTAACTCGGGAGGCCCGCTTGTAAATATGTATGGTCAAGTGGTTGGAATTACCACCGCGAAAATAACGGCAGAAGACTACGAGGGCATAGGCCTTGCAATTCCCGTCTCGGAGTCGAAGACTATTATAGACGAGCTGCTCTCTCAGGGTTTTGTAGGTGGCAGGGTTAGGCTTGGTATAACAGGTGCTAACGCAGATGTGATTGATTATACTTTACCTGCTGGCGTTCTTATTATTGAAATAGAAGAGGATAGCGTTTTTGTAGGAACCGATATAATGGTTGACGACGTTATCACAAAAATAGATGATGAAGAAATCTATGACTTGTCCGATTTATCTTCGGCACTTTTAGCATACAGTGTTGGTGATCTTGTAACTATCACGGTAGATAGAAACGGCGAAGAAATTACAGCCCAAATAGCACTTATTGCCGATAATGGCGAAACACAAAGATAACACATTTTCTCCCCTACTTACATATAATGAATTAAGCATTGTAAGTAGGGGAGGTGCTGTATATGAAAATAATCTCAAATATTCAACCTTTAATTTTTTCTTTTTCTAATACAGATAAACTCATGGACGCTATCTATAGAATTAAAACAGCAGATTACAAAACAGCACTTTCAAGATTTAAAGAAGTTTATTACCTGACAGTATATTCGCCGTTGTCTAAAAGGGCTGATATCAAAAGAGGCCTTAGTGAGTACGGGACAATTTGTGGAAAAGGCGTGATACTAGACGCCTATATAGCAGAGCACGGCGCAAGAATAAGTAGTGAGGTAGACTTTAAGGCGTTTATTTAAAAGAAGGTAAAAGGTTTACTGAATTTTATACAAAAGGAAAGTGGAGCAAGCGTAAAATAGCTTGATCCACTTTCCTTTTATTTTGAAGAATTACTCGTAATTGGGATTATGCTAGGCCTAGCGCCTCTTCTATGTTAGCTATCATTAAATCAAGTGATGTAATACCACCGTCTGCAACATACCAAGCTGTGTCAGGCTCTAGGTAGAAGATGTTACCATTTTTGTAAGCATCTGTTTCTGCGATAACTGGGTTGTCTGTTTCCATTTGCTCTTTAGCAGCAACTGCCTCTGTGCCAACCGCTGTGTCTTTATCTAGGATAAACATGTAATCAGGGTTAAGTTCTAGGAATAGTTCGTAAGAAGATACGTTACCGTGGTTTACGTCTTCACCAGCTGCAAGGTTAGTAAAGCCCATGTCTGTTGTGATGATGTTGCAACGACCTGTATCGCCTAGTGTGTTAAGACCGCCAGCAAATATACCTAGTAGAGCTGTTTTGCCTTCTGCAAAGTCTGCAATAGCTGCAATTCTTGTTTCGTATCCAGCAATGATTTCTGCTACTTCGCCTTCAATACCAAAGATTTGGCCGTGTTTTTCTGCAAGTGCTTTATAGCCTTCCATAAAGCTGTCACCGTAATCAACGAAAGCTGCAAATGTTGGAGCTATAGCTGAAAATTCTTGGTACATTGACTCTGTTCTGTCGCTTGAGAAGATAATGTCAGGCTCAAGTTCCATAATAGCCTCAAAGTCAGGCTCTTTCATTCCGCCAACGCTAGCAATGCTCTCGTCTTCTGCGTATTTTGCAAGGTGCTCAGGAACTGAACCGCCTTTGATGATGCCAACAATTTTGTCGCCCATGCCAACTGAGTCTAAAAAGTCAACAGTTTGCCAGTTTAGAACAACAACTTTTTCTACAGTTGAAGGATCTGGGAATTCAACGTCGATAGGCTCGCCTGCTTCGTCTGTAACTGTAATTGTTACAGGGCCAGTTGCAACTTCTTCTGCTGCTGATTCTTCTTCAGAAGTTGATTCCTCTGATGTTGATTCTTCTGATGCTGATTCTTCTGATGCTGAAGATTCTGATGATTCTGTCGCAGGTGCTGAACACGCTACAATAGAAAATGCCATTACTGCAATCATAAGGATTGCTAAAAGTTTTTTCATATAGTTTCCTCTTTCTTCTGCTTTTGCAGAAATAAATTTGTATAAAAAGGCGCAAGCCTCATTATTGTAAGTTTAAGCTGACTAACAAACAGCTTTTTTATAAACTCGCTTCTTGCGAGTTTATAAGTGATAATTTAATAATAAATTGAAATAGGTTTGCCGTTTATGACTTGAATATCAAAGTCGACATTATAAAGTTCTTTTAAATTTTCTTTAGTCATTACTTCATGTACTGTGCCAAATTTATAAAGTCCACCGTCTTTAAAGGCAGCAATATAGTCTGAATAGGCAGAGGCAAAGTTTATTTCATGTAAAACCAATATGACGGTTTTTCCTAAATCTTCGCTAAGTTTTCTTACAAGTTTCATCATATTTGATGCGTGGTAGATGTCAAGGTTATTGGTAGGCTCGTCAAGAAAAACAAAATCTGTGTCCTGCGCTATAACCATTGCTATATACGCCCTTTGAAGCTGGCCTCCCGATAGCTCGTCTATAAATCTGTCTTCAAACTCCTCAAGCTCCATGTAGCTTATGGCGTCTTTTACCATTTTGTGATCTTCTTCGCCCAGTCTGTTTCCGCAGTGTGGAAATCTACCGAAAGAGACAAGCTCTTTTACAGTAAGCTTCATGGTGATGTTATTTTTTTGTGTGAGTATTGCTAGTTTTTTTGCAAGCTCCTTACTTTTCCATTTTTTAAGGTCGGTTCCACTAAAGTTAACTTCACCGCCGTCGCTCTCGATAAGTCTTGTAATAATATTTAAAACTGTCGACTTACCCGCACCATTTGGGCCGATAAGAGATATAACTTTTCCTCTTGGTAGCTGAAAACTTACGTCTTTTACAACTTGTTTTTCGCCGTAAAATTTATCTATTTTATTTATTTTCATATCTTATGCACCTTTATTCTTCAAAACTAGATATAGGAAGTACAGTCCACCGAAAAGATTTATGAATACCGAAATCGGTGTGCCAAAGCCTACTATATGCTCGATTATTGTTTGACCGCCGAATAAGACTATAGCACCCATGAGGAAAGAACCTAACATTAAATGACTGTGCTTATAAGTCTTTAACGATTCTCTTGCAAGGTTTGCGATTATTAGTCCCAAAAACGATATTGGACCTACCAAGGCGGTTGCGATTGTTATAAAGAAAGTAACACCTACCAAAAGTCTTCTCACGACTCTGTCGTAGTCAACACCAAGGTTTATCGCCTGATCTTTACCAAGGGTAATGACATCGAGAAGTTTTATATCTTTCCAAAATACAATGATAACTATAACTATAAGACCCACTGACATAAGCAGAATTTCTTCATTAACATGGTCAAAGCCCGCAACGAGTGTTGTAAGTAGGGTGTCGTACTCGTTTGGATCCATTGTTCTTACCATCGTATTTGAAATACTAGTAAATAAAGTTGCCAAAACAGTGCCTGCAAGCAAAACATATAAAATGTTATATTTTGTCTTTTTAAAAAGCATACCGTAAATAAATGTTCCGGCAACTGCCATTAATGCAATATCTGAGATAAAGGCAATGCTTTTATTTGCCGAAAATATGCTTGATGTGCCAAGGAAAAAGGCAATTGATGTATGAATTAGTATGTAAAGTGAGTTCATGCCCAAAAGACAAGGTGTTACTATTCGGTTTCTTATGATAGACTGGAAAACTATGCTCGCCGTTCCTATACAAAAGGCGGCTATTCCCATTGAAATTAGCTTAGGGGCGCGTATGCCCATTGCAAAATCAAAGTATTTCATGTTGACAAAGATGAATTGATAGGTAAGTGCAAGTGCTGCAGCAATAACTAAAAGAATAATAAGCTTTGTCGATGTGTTCATTCGTTTTGTCACTGTGCGGTCACCTCTTTTTTCTTTTTAGCTTTCTTGGTGCTTAGTCGTTTAAACATCATAATAATGAATATCAAACTGCCTATAACACCTGCGATAAGCTCTATCGGCATTTCGTAGGGTTTAATTACCACACGGCCTATAATGTCGCAGACAAGGACAAACAAGGCACCGAACAGGGCAACGTCAAATATACTTCCTTTAATCTTATCGCCTTTAAACATTGCTACTATATTTGGAACGATAAGGCCAATGTATGAAATAGTACCTACCGTTACAACGATGCTAGCAGTGACTAAAGCCGCAAGAGACAGTCCAAAGAACATTATAAGTTTATAATTTACGCCTAGATTTTTTGAAAAATCTTCGCCCATTCCAACTATGTTGAAATGATTTGCATATATAAAGGATATAATAATAACTGGAACTACCAAGTAAACTATCTCATATCTTCCTGCAAGTATAAGTGAAAAATCACCGACTAAAAGGTTTGATAAAATTTGTGTCAAGTCATTTTCGTAAGCGAGGTAGCTTACTATACCACCTATAACAGAGCTAAACATTATACCGATAAGCGGTACCATGATTATGTCTTTAAGTTTTATTTGCTGAATAAACCAAACAAAAACCCAAGTACCAAGTATCGCAGCGGTAAAGGCAAACACTGTCCTTACGCCAAGAGACGCTGATGGGAAAAATAAAAGTGCTATTAGTATGCCAAGTTGTGCAGAGCTTATTGTTGCACCCGTTGTAGGAGATACAAACTTATTCATGCAAAGGTTTTGCATTATTAGACCCGCCACACTCATTCCCATGCCGGTGCAGAGTATTGCAAGAAGTCTAGGGAGACGTGAATTTAACATTAGCATAAGTTGGTTTGAATCCTCGCCTGATAAAATTCCTGCAAGGCTTACGTCGTATGCACCTATAAATATAGAGACGACAGAGAAAACCAAAATGCCTGCTATCATTATTAATGTTGTTCCAAATTTTTTAATGGTAATTACCTCCAATTAAATTGGTTTTATAATTTAGTTAGTTCAAGGATACTAACCTTAAAGGCGTTTTAAACACCGCATAAACATATGCGGTGAGATAAGTAGTGTCTAACTAACTAGCGAAGATTATTGTAAGGCAAGGCTAACGAAAAGTCAAGTTATTAAAATAAATTTCAAAATTTTCCTCTAATATAGATATAATAATTATGTAAAGAATATAATAATTAGTGAATAATCATATAAATATAAGGAGTACGGTTATGGTGAAAAATACAAAATTGCAGTTTTTATGGAAGCTTCTGATAATAATTCTCATAAACATTATTATTATAGGTTTAGTTTCGGGTTATTCGGGAGCAAATGCGCTTACAAAAATAGGCTCGCAGGGGCAACAGGTCACGGATATACAAAATAAACTAATAGAGCTTGGGCATTTGTCGGGAGAGGCAGACGGTATTTTTGGAGAAAAAACAAAAAGTGCCGTCATAGCTTTTCAAAACTCCAAGGGACTTACCGCCGACGGTGTGGTCGGCGATAAAACACTAGAAGCACTGGGGCTTAGTGGCGCTACAGGAGGTCAAAGCGGGGGAGATATTCCACAAGAGGGCTATGGAGGATTTACCAAATCAGAGGTAGACCTGCTTGCAAAAATAATATCCGCTGAGGCAAGAGGCGAACCCTATGAGGGTCAAGTGGCGGTAGGTGCAGTAATAATGAACCGTATAGCGCACCCAAGCTTTCCAAACACCATGTCGGGGGTGGTGTATCAGCCTCAGGCATTTTCTTGCTTATACGACGGCGGAATAGACGCGCCTGTAGCGGACTCGGCATATACTGCGGCGCGAGAGGCTATAAACGGCTCTGACCCGTCGGGAGGTGCAATATACTATTATAATCCAGAAAAAGCAACTAGCCAGTGGATATTTTCAAGGCCTACCATAACGGTTATAGGCGCGCATAGATTTTGCTCTTAATTTTGTAAAATAAGCGTTGACATTTTGTTTATATTGAAGTAAAATTATATGACAGTTATCATAAATTTTATGAAAAATAAAGGAGAAATTCAAAATGCTTAAAGTTGGTATTCAGTTATATTCAGTAAGAGACGACATGGTAAACAACCCGCTAGAAACACTGAAGGCGCTTGCAGACATGGGTTATAAATATCTAGAGGTTGCAAATGCTACAGTAGACGAAACACCAGGAATTGGTTTTGGTGTAAAATCTGATGATTTGTTAAAAACTCTAGAGCCTTTTGGTTCAAAAGTTATAGGCGGTCACTACAGACCAATAAACGACGAAACTTTACCCGACATTATCGCTTTTAACAAGTCTATAGGCAATAAATACATCGGACAATCTGCGGATTTTTATACAAGCTATGAAAATCTTTTGGAAAGATGTGAGTACTACAACAATGTAGGTAAAGAATGTGCAAAAGAAGGCATGATGTTCATCGTGCACAACCACGCACATGAATTTCAAAAAATCGACGGAAAATATGTGATGTACCATATAATGGAAAACACAAACCCTGAATATGTTGGATTTGAAGTAGATACTTTCTGGGTAATGCGAGGAGGTGCCGACCCTGTAGAAGTTCTAAAAACTATGGGAAATAGAGTAAAACTTGTACACCAAAAAGATTTCTCTAAAACAACAGAGTCAAAAATCAATGTAATTGAAGACCTAGATCCAACTGTGTTTATTACACGTGAAATGGCATTTGGAAACATCAATCCACTAGATTTCACAGAAATCGGCACAGGTATAATGGATATACAAAAAATCATAGACGCGGCAAATGAAATAGGCGCCGAGTATATAATCTTAGAGCAAGACCACACACAACTAGAGAGAATTGAAAGCGTAAAACGCAGCATGGAGAACTTTAAAAAGTTTACAGGCATTGAATGGGAATAATTGAAAATGTAGAATAAAAAAACACTCACACGATATTTTTCGTGTGAGTGCTTTTTTTATGAGTGTAATGTATCAGACTCTGATACAGCAAGTGCTAAGTAGCTCATGTCTTCTCCTACTTGAAGCTCTGCATACATTGTGCTTACTGCATCAATAAAGGCTTGCTTGTCGGCTTCTGACATGCTCGAATATGGTGTTTTAAATTCTAGTATTATATTCATTGTGCGAATGTCTTCGTGCTGTAGAGTTGCAGGCTCTAAACCGAAGTCAGAGTCTAGTGGGTCGTAGGCGTCTGTGTATTTTCTTAAATCTGAGCTTGAAAACAATCTAAAGCTTACATCTTTGGCCTCACCAGTCATGTTTTTTACTGAAAATTTCAGGTTGCACTGATTAACCGACTCGTCTATAACATATTGGCAAGAAATTATCTCTACACCTTCCTGAAGGCTTGTTGTGTATCTACCACTATTATATTTTTCTGCAAATTCGCTTACATCCTCCGAAAACGGACCTAAATCCACGTCGCTATTCATAACTTGACATCCACTAAACATAAGTACGGTACATAAAAGAATTATGCTAAGAACTTTTTTCATACTCATTCTCCCTTAAATTTTCAAATATATATGTTATTTTACCACAAATAGGACATGTGGGCAATAAAAACTTTTTGTTATTTAATTATTATTTATTTTTGGATACTTTTGGGTTAATATACTTGACGGCAAAATATTTAAGGTGTATTATTGTTTTAAAAATATTCAAGCAGTTAAAAGGAGTTAATAAAAATGAAAACATTACCAGTAGCAGTACAAGTATATTCTGTAAGAGATTATGCTGAAAAAGATTTTAAAGGCACTATGCAAAAAATTAAAGATATGGGTTACGACGGCGTAGAGCTTGCCGGAACTTATGGCATGACAGGCACAGAGGTTTCGGCAGTGCTTAAAGAAATCGGTTTAACACCAGTTTCTGCACACGTTCCTTTTTCAGAGCTTACAGAAGACTTAGTGGGCACAGTTAAAAAATACAAAGATATAGGCGTTTCTCATATTGCAATTCCTTATCTTGATGAAGAAGACAGACCAGGCGGAAAAAACTTTGAAGCAAATCTTGCAAAGATTGAAGAAATAGGAAAATGCTGCAAAGAAAACGGCATAGTTTTACTTTACCACAACCATGACTTTGAGTTTATCAAAATGGAAAACGGCGAGTATGGACTTGACTATATGTATAATAAAATCCCAACAGAATATTTACAAACAGAACTTGATACTTGCTGGGTAAACATAGCCGGCGAAAATCCTGCTGATTATGTAAAAAAATACACAGGAAAAGCTCCTGTAGTTCATCTAAAAGATTTCTACAAAGAAGGCAAACCTGCAAATATGTATGAGCTTATCGGCATAGAAAACGAGAAAAAAGAGCAAACAGGAAAATTTGAGTTTAGACCTGTAGGCAGTGGCATGCAAGATTTCCCATCTATTTTAGAGGCTTCTGTCGAGGCAGGCGCAAAATGGGTTGTTGTAGAGCAAGACTTCACCTACGACATTCCATCTATAGAAGCGATAAAAATAAGCCGTGAATACCTAAAAGGTTTAGGTTGGTAAAAATTAAAATGCAATGCATTTTGATTTTAAATTGATAATTGGTAATTGAGAATGGAGAATTAAGGTTCACGCCTGCGGCGTGTTTCAAAAAACGCAAAGCGTTTTCGCCATAATTATTCATTATCAATTATTCATTATTAATTACTATAGGAGTTATTATGGATTATGAAAAAGCGCTGGAGACTATTCATAAGAGATTAGTTTTTGGCTCAAAACCCGGACTTGAAAGAATAGACGGATATTTAAAAGTTTTGGGTAGACCCCATAAAAAATTAAAGTATATACACGTCGCAGGAACAAATGGCAAGGGTTCTACTTGCACATTTATTGCATCAATTTTGAAAAATGCAGGATACAAGGTAGGGCTTTATACCTCGCCTTATGTGTTGGATTTTAGAGAGCGTATGCAAATTAATGGCGAGATGATATCTAAAAAAGAGCTTACACAACTAGTGAAAGACACTTTAGAGGCGACTTATCTATATGAAAAAGAAAATGAAAGCTTGACAGAGTTTGAATATATTACTGCACTTGCCTTTAAATATTTTCATGAAAATCAGTGCGATATAGTTGTTTTAGAAACAGGTCTTGGCGGCAGGTTTGATGCAACGAATGTAATAAAAGACAAGGAAGTTGCGGTGCTTACCTCAATTTCTCTTGATCACACTGCTGTTTTAGGCGAAACGCTAAAGCAGATTACCGAGGAAAAATGCGGAATTTTGAAAAACAAGTCAAGGCTTGTAATTTATCCAATTCAAGAACAAGAAGTGCTAGACACGATATTTTCTAAATGCGAAGAAAAGGATATTAGCTTTATAATTCCAAAGCATAAGAAAAATAAAATATTAAGCCAAGAACTTTGTTCCACCAAGGCAGAGGTCGAAGATATAAAGATTAAAATACCTTTTGCTGGTATACACCAAGTATATAATGCCCAAACGGCAATAAATGCTGTGAAGCTTTTTAATAAAAAAATAAAAGACGAGGACATTAAAAAGGGAATAAGAGAGGCGTTTATCCCGGCTAGAATGGAGCTTTTAAGCGAAGATCCCACCGTTATTTTAGACGGAGGGCACAACGAGGGCTGTGCAAAGGCTCTTGATGCGTTTATGAAAAAACACAAGGGACACAAAAAAGCTACGGCAATCATGGGAATGATGAGCGACAAAGATAGCATAAGCTTTTTAGAAAAAGTCGCAAAGCACTTTAAGAAAATAATAACTGTCGCACCCAATAATCCAAGAGCGCTCAGCGCAGAGAAACTTTCTGAGCTTGCAAGCGCTTATACCGTAGCGCAAAGTGCGGAAACGGTAGAGCAAGCCTGTGAGATGGCACTTTTGGAAAAAAGCGATATGATATTTATTTGCGGTTCGCTTTACCTTGCGGCTGAAATAAGACCTGTTATGAAAAATATGCTTGCCACTTACACAAAATGACAAATTAATTAAAGACTATCCTGTAAAATTAACAGCTATAAGGCGTTAGTTTTATGGGATTTTTTATTTTATTGTAAAGGAGATTTAAAAATGGCTGTTAGATTAGAATTTAAAGACGATGTTCTCACGGCAAAATTTAGCGGTGACATAGACCATCATACGGCGGCAAATATTAGGACAGGCCTTGACGAAAGCTTGCAATCTTTAAGGCCTATGGTGTTAAAGCTAGATTTTGAAGAGGTGAGTTTTATGGATAGCTCAGGCATAGGTTTGATACTTGGGAGAATTAGACTTATGAAACACTGGGGAGGAAGGGTTATACTTTGTAATATTTCAGATGAAATATCCAAAATGGCAAAAATTGCAGGAATATTTTCATTTGCAGGACAAGATAGGAGGGCGGGACGATGAACATATTAAACAAGGCGGACGTAAGCTTTCTTGCAAAATCGTCTAACGAGGCATTTGCAAGAGGCGTGATAAGTTCGTTTTTAATACCGATAGATCCGACGGTGGCGGATTTATCAGACATAAAAACCGCTGTGAGTGAGGCAGTGACAAATGCGATTATTCATGCATATAAGGTTAGCACTGGTATGGTGTGGTTGTCGGTTAAACTATATGAAGACTATAGACTTGTTGTGAGGATTAAAGACAAGGGTTGTGGAATAGACGACATAGAAAAGGCGATGACGCCACTTTATTCTACCGGAGGAGACGAGCAAGCGGGCATAGGTTTTGCGGTTATGGAAAGTTTTTGCGACAAAATAAGGGTTACTTCTGCTCCTAACAAGGGGACAAGCGTGACGCTTACAAAACTTCTCTCTCCAAAAGTATGAGTGTAGAAAATAAAATTTGTGTAGAAGACAATATCGGGCTTGTACATCTCTGCGCAAAACGCTTTAACGGAAGAGGTGTTGAGTACGAGGACTTATTCCAAATAGGCTGTTTGGGACTTGTGAAAGCGGCAAAAAAATTCGACAGCGACCGAGGGCTTAAGTTTTCGACATATGCAGTACCGGTAATACTCGGTGAAATTAAAGGGTTTTTCAGGGCGGATGGAATAATAAAGGTTTCAAGAGGCATCAAAGAGCTTGCAAGAAAAATACAACAAGAGACAGAGAAGTTTATGGTAGAGCATAAAACAAGTCCCACTGTCTCTTATCTTGCAAGTACATTAAACGAAAGTGAAGAAAAAATAAGTCAGGCGATGAACTCACTGGCTATAACACTATCTTTGACACAAAGTGATGATGAGACAAACGCGGCAATAGATGTAAAAGTTGACAGCGAAGAAGAAAGCCTTACAGACAAGCTATCTTTAATACAAACTATAGAGAAGCTCTCCGATTATGATAGAGAGCTCATAAGACTTAGATATTTTAAGAATAAAACACAAAAAGAAACAGCCGAAGTTCTCGGCTGTTCTCAGGTGCAAATTAGCAGAAGGGAAAAGAAGGTGCTTTTTTATATGCGCTCCTACCTTTGTGACTAATCTGCTGAAAGGCTTATGATGTAGTCTGTTTCTGTGAAAATGAATTTATCTGATTTTTTTGGATTTAGGAAGATTTTAAAACCGTCTTTTAGTTGTTTTTTATAACCTATGGCTACACAGTTTTGCTGACTTAAAGCCTGAGTGACTTGATAGAAATCGAGCTCTGTGTAAAGCTTTGTGTAAAGCGATGCCTTTCTAATATATATCTCAGAGCCTTCGGCAGTAAGTAGCTCTTGGAAAACAGTTGATAAATAACGGTTTTCAGAAATTTGGGCAAGTATAAGATTTATGATGTTTGAACCGACGACTAAATCGTTTACTTTCGCTACCTCTGCGAGGCGCTGATTAGAAACGTCGCGCATTTCGCTTGTAATGCTATAAGCTCTTCCTGTTTTTTGAGCGATGTCTCTAAGATGTATAAGTTTAAACAGCGTTAGTGAGTCGGAGTTTTCGTCTGTATCATTATAGTCGCTCAACAAAATTACATGGCTGATATTGTCCTGAGTTAATTTCTCTAAATTCAAACGGCTTTGAGTGTCGCAACTTTCAAGAACCATTTCTATATTAGTAAGCTTGTCTTTTACATCATCAAAAGAATTTTCAAAGCTTTCGTTTGCAACAAATACCTTAGAGCCTTTGACAAAATAGTTATCAAGCTCTAATACTATATTAGAAAGCATATCGTTCACACCTATAATGAGGACATTCTCCAAAGTCTCTTCAGAACTTTCGTCAGAAATAATGCTTTCTATATTATCTGACATTTTGTGAGGAGTGATTTTTGCTACGCCGTCGTCCTCGACTAAAAGTATGAGCTCGTCGTCAATTTTTAAAAGTGTATCGGCTTTTGGATTGAGGTGGATCTTTTCGCCTCTCTTAAATCCAAAGACAACTGCCTCTTCAAATTGATTAAGAGCAAAACCAAAAGTCTTGTCCACAAGAACAGGGAAGTTCTCAAAGTATAACTCGTCACCGTCAAAGTCGAATAGTTCGACAAGTACATTAGAAAGACCTGGTTGCCTTGAAGACTGAGCTATAATTCTCGAAACCGCATCTTCAATTAAAACGACTTCGACATTACCTTTTGAAATAATGCTGATAGTCTCGAAATTTGATTTGTCATTAATAGTTGCAACTATATGAGGTAGGTCTTTTTCTCTTTCTATAATATTAAAGTAATTATTGATGGCGATTATGCATTTTATGGTCATGAAATCCTTCTGCTCATTTACTATAATAGAACGGCAAGTCTCAAGCGAACATTTCCTTAATATGTTGACATCGGTGATACTACCGGTACGACATATAACTCTAGTTGTCTTTAAGTCAGGGAAATGAGAAGCGATTTCTTCTTCGATAGTCTCCTTGTCTTGTGGGTCTAGTATTACGATAGAAGAGTTCTTGTGATTTTCGTTTGCGATAATGAGTTCTGATATAAGTGTGAACACATTATTGTCAAAACCTAAAATGACAACATGATCCTTCTCAATAACTCGTGAATCACCTTTTTTAAGACTGCGAAGCTTTTCTTCAAAACCTGTTGTTATAATACCTATTAATATACTAGTGACGAATATACCGCAAAGTGTCACTAAAAGCATCAATATAACAAACTCTGTATTGGCAGTGTCGGCGCCGGTTATTGTGCCTGCATCTATAACATGCATGAGGCTTGCCCATAAATGGTCGAGCAGGCTGCCGTCAGTGGTACTGATAAAAGATAATATCAAACCTACCGCGACAATAACTAATGTTGTAGCTAAAAATAAAATGCCAACCAATGCCACCGCGCCACGCGCCATAAGGTTGTCAAACTTGTATTTTAGCTTTTCTGTAAATGTAACTTTCATAAAAAGCCCTCCAAAAATTTTTACTATATAATAGTATAGGGATATAGTATCACGACGGAGAAGATTTTACAAGTAGGGGCGGCACCCGAAATTCAGGACAATTATAAAATAGTGATTGTAGGGGCGGTGCCTTAGTTTTTCGACAAGCTTCACTGGCGGTCATTGGTCGCGTAAAGTTTTCCACAGATTTTAAAATAAAAATCGTAGGG